>JAGQJJ010000025.1 GCA_020430675.1 Myxococcales bacterium | reverse complement strand
CCTTCCAATACCTGGCCGCCGGCCGCGCCATGGTCGTCGGCGACACGCCCGACACCGCCGAGCTGCTCAAGCACGAGGTCAACGCGCTGCGCGTCGCGCCCGATGACGTCCACGTCTACGTCACCGCGCTCGACCGACTGTTTGCCGACGACGCCCTGCGCGCCCGCCTCGGCCGCGCCGCCCGCGCCCGCGCCGAAGACCTGACGTGGGACGCGCGCGCGCAGCGCCTGCTCGCTTTCATGAGCGAGCGCCTCGCCGCAATCGGTTGACCTCGGCGTGCGCCTGCCGGGTCGTCTCGGGCAGGCGCCACTTTGAGAGCCGCAGCACCTGCGCCCGCGCTTCGTCGAGCGTGATGCGATGGCCCACCGACACAAAAACCGGCTTCACGCCGCGCCGGGTGCGCAGCACCTGGCCAATGACCTCGTCGCGATCGACCAGTGGGCTGAAGTCGCCGCGCTCGGCGCCGGGCTCGGCGAACGTGCCGCAAAGCCGTGACTTGCCGCAGCCCAGCGTTGGCCGATCGAGCCAGAGCCCCAGATGGCAGGCCAGCCCGAGGCGCCGCGGATGCGCCCGCCCGTGGCCGTCGCAGATGATCAGGTCGGGCCGCACGCGCAAACCGGCCCAGGCGTCGAGCAGCGGCGGCACCTCGCGGAACGACAGATAACCCGGCACGTAGGGGAAGCCGACCGGCGCCTGCACGCCGCGGCGATCGACCACCTCGCCCGACTCGGCGTCGAGCACCACAAACGCCGCGTGCAGCACCGGCGCGTACTTGTCGAACGAGATGTCCGCGCCCGCCACGAAGCGCGGCGGCGCCGGCAGCGGCGCTTCGACGACTTGCGCGGCCAGCGCCCGCTGCAACGCGGTCGCCTCGGGCACGCTCAGATTCCAGGGGTGGGGCATCAACATCGGCGCTCCTCGCGGCAGTGCGCAGAAGACTACAAAACCAGGAGGGCGATCCGTCCGCGCAGAAAAAACGCACCCCGCCCCGCAACCCGCGCCCGCCTGCCCGGTTAAGGCCAATCACGAAACGCAATCACCCCCGCCGATGGCATCGATGGCATCGGCAAACACCGAAATCGGAGGCCAACATGCGCGCCAAGCTCGCCACCGTCGCGATCACCCTGACCACCACTCTGGCCGGCAACGCCGTCGCCGCGCCGGGCGACAACGTGCTGCTCATCATCGCCGACGACGTCGGCGCCGAGAAGATCACCGCCTTCGCCGATGATATCGGCCACGACAACCCAGCGATCACACCCAATATCGACTACCTCGCCACCCAGGGCGTGCGCTTCACCCAGACCTGGTCGAACCCGACCTGCTCGCCCACTCGCGCTGGCATCAACACCGGCCGCCATGCCATCCGCCATGGCATCGGCGCCGCCATCACCGGGTCCAGCGATCCCTTCCTCAAACCATCGGAAGAGACCCTCGCCGAGACCCTGGCGCCTGCGGTGCCTTCGGCGCTGCTCGGCAAATGGCATCTGGGCACCGACGCCTCGCAGGGCGGCGCCGACGCCCCGCGCCAGGCCGGCGGCTATGCCCGCCACGCCGGCGGCCTGACCGGCGCGCTGCCGAGCTATACCCGGTGGCCCAAAGCCACCGATGGTGTCATGAGCATCGAGCGCACGTATGCCACGTTCGACACCGCCAACGAGACCGTCGACTGGATCAACGGTCAGAGCGGCCAGTGGTTCGCCGCCGTCGCCTTCAACGCCGGTCACACCCCGTTCCACGTGCCGCCCGGCTACGAAGGCGAGCTGAGCGGGGTCAATTGCAGCAACCCCAACGATGACATCCTGTGCTATCGCGCCATGGTCGAGACGCTCGACACCGAGGTCGCCGGCATCCTCGATGCCATCCAGGCCCGCGGCGAGCTTGATGACACCACCATCATCTTCGTCGGCGACAATGGCACCGCCAACCAGGTCGTCGAGGCGCCCTACCAGTCGGGCAAGGCCAAGGGCACCGTCTACGAAGGCGGCGTGCACGTGCCGCTGATCATCGCCGCCGATTGGATCGACGAACCCGGCCGCGCCGTGGCCACCCCGGTGCACATCGTCGACATCTTCGCTACCGTGCTCGAGGTCGCCGGCCAGGGCGCCGCGCTCGACGCGCTCGCCGCCCGCACCACGCTCGACTCGGTCAGCCTCGTGCCCCATCTGCTCGACGCCGACGCCGCCCCGGTGCGCGACGTGGTCTACACCGAAGGCTTCGGCGACGGCGACCCCAGCAACGCCAACGCGGCCATGACCGACGGCCACTTCAAGCTCATCCGCACGTACACCGACGGCCTCGTCACCAGCGAAGAACTCTACAACCTGCGCACCGCGGCCGCCAACGGCGACCCCGAGGCCAGCGACCTGCTCGCCCGCCCACGCCTGACCGTCGCCGCGGCCGCCGCCTACGACAACCTGAGCGCCCGGATGGACGCCCTGCGCGCCTCGGCCGGCTACTGACCGCTACTCATCGCCCGCCGCCCACCGCCGCACGCGCACCAGATCCTCCCCCGCGAGCGGCGTTGATGCCTCATGCCCGTTGATGCCATAATTGATGAAGCGATCGCATTGTGGCACCGAGGCATCGCAGTAATTCTCCACGATGTTCTGATGGTTGTAGCGAATCAGATTGCTGCCCGCCTCGGGCTCGCGATAGATCGTCAGCCCCCCCGCCCCGGTGCCATGGCAGAGCGTGCAGTTATAGCGATCGAGCGCCGGCTGCACCAAAGCCGTGAACCCATCCAGCGTCAGCACCTCTGGCGTCTCTGGCCGGCAACCCGGATCACCCGCCACGCACCCGGCGGCATTGCTGATGAAAGCAAAAAGAAGCTCGGCCTGCGGCCCATCGAGCTTCACCGGATGCCGCTCATCGGACGACGCCGCCTCGCGGTAGATCACGCTGGCCGCCGGGTTCTGCAGGTCGACCCGCGCCCGAAACGCCTCAAAGGTATCGGCATACCCACAAGTGCCCTGAGCCCCCGGCCAGATGGCATAAAAATCCCCGCGCGCGGTCGGCAGATGGCACCCCTCGCAAGCCCCGATCAGCAGCGGATGGATGAGGCGATCGTATTGCGCGCCATCGAAGGGCCCAAAGACCGTCTCTTCAAGGCACGCCGCATCCGGCGTCAGCGCTGCGTCAGCGCTCGGCCCGGCGTCCACCCGCGGCGCGGCGCCATTTGGATCGAGGATGACCGGATCGCTCTCGCACGCGGCCAGGCCGAGAAGCAGACACCAGAAACTCAAGGCGCGCGCGGACATCGGCGTCCCCCGGTTCGACCCGATGATGTTGCCCCGACCGCCGCTTCGGGTCAACCGGCCGCGCGCCGGGTCGCCACCCCGCGCAGGGCGAGCCAAAGGCAGAACCCGATCGGGCCGAACATCAGCACCATGAACAAGATCGGCGCCGCCACGAGCCCGTGCACCCGCCGTTCGCGCAGGTCGAGATAGATCATGCGCCCCACGGTCAGGTCGAACGCCAGATAATGCAGCCACCCGATCAGCGCCAGCTCCGGCTGCCCGAGCAGCGCCGCGATGTCGGCCAGCTTCGGCTGCGCCAGCGCCGCCAGCATGCCGGGCACCTTCGGCGCCATCATGACCGCGTACAGCAGCGCCGGCGGCAACGCGATCCAAGGACTGCGCGCCAGCCGCTCGGTCACCCGCCACCCGGGCGCCAGGATCAGCGCCAGCCAGAACGGCATCACCGAAGCGTTGCTGACGGTGAAAAGGATCTCGAGCGTCTCAGGCGACATCGCGGCCTCCGCGCCAGGGGTGTTCGAGCTGTATCACCAACCGCTCGATCGCGCCTGTTAGATCGTGTAAGACCAACCCGATGGACCCCCGCGGTCAGGCTGTTATGCTGCCCGGGTCTGCGATTCGGGAGCCTGCACGATGACCACTCCGACGGCGCGCGAACTGCTCGATGCCTGCGAAGGCCGGGTCCGGAGGCATGGCTCGGGGCGTATGCCCTCGTCCGTCGCCGGTCGGGCATGGGAGGCGCGCTCATGATCGCCCCGCCCGAGACGCTGCCCGCCGCGCGCAAACGACGACTGGCCCGCGAGCCCGAGCGCGCGTCGTTTGCGGTCGAACTCGAGACCACCACCCCCATCTACGGCGGCTCGGCCACTTCGCGGCGGGTCGACGCGGTCGATTTCATCCGCCCGGCCAGCGTGCGCGGCCAGCTCCGCTTTTGGTGGCGCGCGGCGGTGGGGCACGGCTACGACGCGCCGGGCAGGCTGCTCGAGGAAGAAGCCGCGCTCTTTGGCACCGCCGCCGGTGAGGTGGACGAGGGCGCTTCGGGTCGCTCATCGGTCATCGTCCGCATCAAACCCGAGCCCAAGACCTTCCGCTTCGCTGACTACCAGGACTTCGAGGGCGCTGCTTACGCCTTGTGGGCCGCCCGCGCCCAGAGCCGGGGCGAGCCCGCCGCCGAGGTGCGCGCGCCGGGGGCGCGCTTTCAGCTCGAAGTCAGCGCGCCCGCCGCATCGATCGGCGCCCTCGAGACCGCGGTTCGCTGCTGGATCGCGTTCGGCGGCTACGGCGGCCGGACCCGGCGCGGCTGCGGCGCGTTGACCGTGCGTGCCGAGCGGGAGAATTGGCTGCCCGCCACCCCGCGATGGGCTGAGCTGGCCTGGGGCGTGCCCCCTACCGAACCCAAACGCCTTACCGACCTGCCCCTGCTCGCCGGCGCGCGCGCCGCGGTCGGCCGCACCGAGCGCGACGGACTCGCCGCCTTCCAGGTCGCCGCCGGCTGGCTGCGCGACTTTCGTCAGGGCCCGGGCAGCGGCCCGATGAGCGCCCGCGAACCCGGTGAGCGCAACCGGCCCGGCCGCTCGCGCTGGCCCGAGGCCGACAAGGTGCGCCGCCTGTTGCGCGGTCGGTGGTCGCACGAGCCGCGCCACGACGCCGAGCCCGCGTGGCCGCGCGCCGGCTTCGGCCTGCCCATCATCGGCCAGTTCCAGCGCCGGGCCCGCGACGGCGGGCGCCTGCAGGAGCCGGGTGACTTTGAGCTGCGTTGGCGCGACGCCAAGGGCAAGAGCCATGACCGGCTGGCCTCGCCCCTGATCGTCAAACCGCTCGCGCTCGCCGACGGCCGCTTCGTGCCCCTGGCGCTTTGGCTGCACCGCGGCTGGCCAGCCGGTGGCCGCCCGCTGTTGGTGCGGCCGGAGGAACTCAAAGACTCGGCCGCGCCCTTCGACCGGTTGCTCGGCAAGCACGACGAACCGCTCTTCGCCCCGCTCGCCGCGGGCACATTGCGCGAAGCCTTCCTGCAATGGCTCGCCGCCCGCGGCGTGCACGAGGTGCAGCCATGAGCGATGCCTTGCTGCACATGGCCATCGGGCCCGTGCAAAGCTTCATTGCCGCCGCCCGCCGCTCGCGCGACCTGTGGTTCGGCAGCTTTGTGCTCAGCGAAGTGGCCAAAGCCGCGGCGCGGGTCGCGCGCGACTGGCAGGATGGCAAGGGCGCGACGCTGCTGTTTCCGAGTCCGGAGGTGCCGCTTGAACCGAGTGACGGCCCGGTGGTCGACGGCGAGCCGGTCACGCCCGCGCCCAACAAGCTGCTGGTGCGGGTGACCGGTGGTGACGTGGGCGACCTCGCGCAGCAGATGGCCGACGCCGCCCACGCGGAGTTTGCGAGAGCGGCGGGCAAAGTGCAGCAAAGCTGCGCGGACCTGATCCGCGACGACGCCGCGCAAGTCTGGGAGGAGCAGGTCAGCACCCTGCTCCAGATCGATTGGGCCTTCTCGGCATACGATGGCACCGGAAAGAGCCGGGCCGCCATCGAGGCGGCGGTGGAAGAAGCCAAGACGCTGCGGCCCTTCCGAGCCATCAAGCACCATCTGGAGGGCGCGTTCAAGTCAGCCTTCGACGGCGCCGGCGACAGCGTGCTCGTGCGGCGCCCCAAGGCCACGCGGTCGATCAGCCCGCGCGAGCAGCAGGCCCTGGCGCGGTTTCAGCAATATCGCATCGACGCCCGCGAAGGGCTGGATGCCATTGGCCTGCTCAAGCGCGCCGGGGGCAGGCCCGAGCAGTTCGTGCCCCTCACCAACGTGGCCCTGGCCCATTGGCTCGATCGCTCGCCTGCCGGCCTCATGTCCGCGGTCGATCGCGAGTGTCGGGCCTTGCGCGTTCTGTCGCGCGTGGTGCGCCCCGACCTGCGTTGCGGGCAGGTCTTCACCTTCGACGCGCAGATCTTCCTGGACGATCGGTTGCCCCATATCGCCCGCGAGTATGACTTGTCGGACGATCAGATGAAGCCATTGAAGGATGCCATTCGCGCCGCCCGCAAGGCTTTGCGCGAGCCGGTGCCCTACGTGGCCTGCCTGGTGGGCGACGGCGACCGGCTCGGCGCGCATCTCAAGTCGCGGTCGCTCGATGAGTTGCCGGCCATCTCCAAGGCATTGGCCGAGTTCTCTCAAGCAGCCCTGGCCATCGTCGCCCAAGAGAGCGGTCTGCCGATCTACGCGGGCGGCGATGACGTCCTCGCTTTTCTGCCGCTCAACACCGCCCTCACTTGCGCCCGGCGCCTGCGCGACGAATACATGCGACGGGTCTCGACGGTTCACTTTGGCGGCGAGGCCACCTTCTCGGTCGGCATTGGCATCGGCCATGTGCTCGACTCGATGGGCGACCTGCTGGAGCTGGGCCGCGAAGCCGAACAGCTGGCGAAGGGCGACGACCTGGACGAAGACGATCAGCGCGATGCACTGGCGCTGGTGATGGAGAAGCGAGGCGGCCAGCGGCGCGTCTGGCGCCGGCAGTGGAAGGACGATGCCGCCGCTCGGGTCGAAGCCGCTCGCGAAAGACTGCACGCGCGCACCTTGCCGGTGGGCAAGCTCTTTGAGCTCGACACCTTGTTGACCCGGTTGCCCGATGTGTCCGCCGACGATCTCGCCCGCTATGCCCAGGGCATCCTGCGCCGCGCCGAGCCGGGCGCAGGCGAGGATCGGCCCGGTGGCCTGTCGCTCGCCGATGTGAAGCTCGAACCCTGCAACCACCAGACATTGCGCGCCTTTGTCGAGCTGCATGTCATCGCCCGGCTCCTGGTCGCGGCCATCGCCGAGGAGAAGTGATGAGGGCCCTCTGGATCACGCCCCGCGACGGCTTCTTCTGCAAGGACGGCCGCGGCTGGTACACCAGCGCCTCGAACCGCGCCCATGCGCTCGACTGGCCCATGCCCACGACCTTGCGCGGCGCCTTGCGCGGCGCCTTCGGGCGGCAGCAGGAGGCCCGCCTGGGCCAGCCGCTCACCTCGGGGCAATGGGATGACACCGACGTCGTTCACCTCGGCGCCAACCTGCCGGTCCGCGCCGCCGTCGGCGCGTCGCCGACCGCCGCCGACCGCCTGTGGCCGACGCCCGCTGATGCGTGGTACGGCCGCGAGGCGCTGGTCGAGCGGATCGAGCCGATCGGGGCGGCCGGTGCCACCCATGGCATCAAAGAAGGCACGACGAGCGCCATCGGTACCACCAGTGGCATCACCATCGGCCGTTCGACGCATGCCGAGCATGGGACCGCCCGGCGCGACCCCATCGCAGAGGCCATGGCCCGTCCCAATCTGCCGCGTCACAAACCCGGCCCGCGACCGCGATGGTGGACCGAGGGCGAGTTCTGCGCCTGGCTCGATGGCCAGCCCATCGGCGCGGGTGAAGTCGACGACCGCAAGCGCCAGACGCCCGCCGAGCGCCGTGACGTGCGCGTGGCCATCGACCGCGAGTCCAGCTCGGCCGCCGAGAGCCAGCTCTTCAGCAGCGTGGTGCGCGAAGCGATCGACCAGGACGGGCAGCGCTGGTCGATCGCGGTGCGCGCGACCTGGCCGGAGGCATTGCCCGATGTCATCCCGATGATGCTGGGCGGCGATCGACGACTGGCGCGGCTCGCCCCCATCGACGACGCGGTCTTCGCCTCGCCGAAGCTGTCGACCGGCGACTCACCGGGCCTGCGTGTTTTTGTCATCACGCCCGCCGAGTTCAAGCGCGGCTGGCTGCCCGATGGCTTCAAACTGGAGAATGGCCGGGTGCACGGCAAACTCGACCCTGTCGGCGAGGTGGTCCTGCGGGCGGCGTTTGTCGGCCGCCCGCTCTCCATCTCAGGCTGGGATCTCGAGAAGCGCGCCCCCAAACAAATCCGCCGCCTGGTGCCGCCGGGCGCGGTCTACTTCTTCACCAGACCCGACGGTCGGCCCTTCACCGCCGCCGAGCGGCTGGCGCTGTGGTGGCAGGGCCTCGGCAAGAACCAGGAAGACGGCCAGGGTCAGATCGTGGCCGGCCCATGGATGATGGCAGACGTTCAGAACGCCAAGACGGAGCGATGATGAAGACTCGACCGTATCTCCTGCATGCCTTGACCCCGCTGCACGCTGGCACGGGGCAGAGCGTGGGGGTCATCGACCTGCCATTGGCGCGGGCGCGGGCGACCGGCATGCCGCTGGTGCCCGGCTCGTCGGTCAAGGGCGTGCTGCGCGAGGCGCGTTCACCCGAGGATCGAAAGGACAAAGGCGGCCCTGACCTCTTTGCCGTCTTCGGGCCCCCCTCGGGCGATGCCGACCTGCACGCGGGCGCGCTCTCGGTGACCGACGCGCGCCTGCTGGCGCTGCCGGTGCGCAGCTTCCTGGGCACCTTCGCGTGGGTCACCTCGCCGCTCTTGTTGCGTCTGGCCCGCGCCGATCTGGGCGACGCTGCGCCCGCGGGCGTGCCCAAGCGCCCCGCCGAGGCGGTGCCCGGCGATCCGTGGGCGGTCATCGGCGCCAAGACGCCGCATCGGGGCAGCCATCGCGGCAAGCTCTACCTCGAAGACGTCGACATCCGCATCGCCGGCCACGACCCCGCGGTCGACGCCTGGGCCCAGTGGCTCGCCGGCCTCATCAGCGCCGCTGCGCCCGACGCCTGCTCGGAGCGGTTCGTGGTGGTCGACGACGAGACGATGACCTTCCTGTATGAAACCGCGATGCAGATCGATACGCGGGTCCGCATCGACCGCGAGACCGGCACCGTGGCCAAGGGCGCCCTGTGGACGGAAGAGAGCCTGCCGCCCGAGACCGTGCTGCTCGGCCTGCTGGTCGCCGAGCGCACGCGGCGCAAAGGCATCGACCTCGACGCCGACACGGTGCTCAACGAGGCGCTGTCCAAAGAAGAGGTGCTGCAATTCGGCGGCAAAGCCACCGTGGGCCGCGGGCGCTGCCGCATCGTGCCGGTGGGGGCGGGGTCATGAACCGCGAGCAGAAGCGCGCCGAGCATGCCTTGGCGACGTGGTCGGGGCTCGCCGACGATGCGCGACGCGATCCCAATGTCACGGTCGATGACTTCCGCACCCTGGCCAATGGCTTCGGCCCGCAGATTCTGCGCAGCGGGCTGGTCGCTGCGGTCGCTTTCGTCCGGCGGTATCGCAATCAAGAGGCGGCCAATCGCCTGCTTCGCCATCTGGCCGGGGCTGACATTCCGGCGCTGACTGGCACCGCACCCAACGCCCTGCTGGCCAAGGTCAGCACGCTGAACGCCGCCGACTACATGCTCGCCACCCGCGAGGCATTGCATGTCGCGCTCTGGCTCCGCCGGGCCGGTCAGGCTGGAGCCGAGGCCGAGGCCGAGGCATGAGGCACGATCTCCCCCGTGTTCGCCAGAGCCATGTCGGCCTCGCGTTCGACGTGGCCGCCGACTTCGCCGCCGATGGCAAGGTCGACAAAGACGCCCGCCAGGCATGGCTTGATGGCATCGCTGCCATCGATGAACCCGCCGACTGGCAGCATGCCTTCCAGCGCTTCACCGACAGCCTCACCGCAAGCGGCGGCGCGTGCGAAGCCATGGAGGGCACGCTGGCCGCGCGCCTCGTGATCGGCCATGGCAACCCCTCGCCCGTCGACTTCGGCCTCACCGTGCATCACACTTGGGGCGTGCCCATCATCCCCGGCAGCGCGCTCAAGGGCCTGCTCGCGACGTACCTCGAAGCGGTCTTTGGCCCCGACCCCGAGCCGGGCGACGACGCGGAAGCGCGCGCGGCGTTTGCCGGACCAACTTGGAAGAAGGGCCGCCTCGTCGCGCCGCCGGGCGAGGTGATCCGCGCGCTGTTCGGCGCGCCCGATGTGCCCGGCGCCGAAGGTGAATCCGCCGCAGCCCGCCGCGGGCAGGTGGTCTTTCACGACGCGCTCTTTGTACCCGGCAGCGCCGCGCCGCCCTTCGCCCGCGACGTGCTCACGGTGCACCAGCGCAGTTATTACGGCCAGGGCGAAGCCGCGCGGCAGGCCGGCGAAGCCTGGCCCAATGACTACGACGAGCCCAACCCGGTCGCTTTCCTCACCGTGCGCCCCGGCGCGCGCTTCCTCATCGCGCTCACCGGCGACGCCAGCTGGTGCCAGTTTGCGGTCACCCATCTCAAAGCGGCGCTCGAAGGCTTTGGCGTCGGCGGCAAGACCACCGCCGGCTATGGCGTCTTCGACCCCGATGGCTGGCGACCGGTGCGTTTCGCCCCGGCCGAAGACTCGCCCGTCGCCGCCTTCCTCGAATGGCTCGAAGCCGAGCGTCAGGGCAGCCGTTCGCAGCGCGAGATCTTCGAGGCGCTGCGCGCCGATTGGTGGCCGCGCTTGCAGAAGGTCAGCGCACCGAATGAGCGGCTCGCCGCGGGCCAGGCCATCAGCAAGGCGCTCAACAACAAGAGGCTGAGGGCCGAAGTCCAGGCCTTGCGCGGCGAGCTGGACCAGTGATCGACGCCCCGCTTGGCCCGGCGCCGCCGCGGGTGACGCGGGCCCGCTACCTGCTGCACTTTCGGGCCGCGGATCGCCTGCGCCTGCCGCCGTATCCGGGCGCTACGTTTCGCGGCGCGCTCGGCACCGCCTGGCGTGCGTCGACGTGCACCACCGGCGCGCCCGACTGCGACGGCTGCCCGCGCCGCGACCGCTGCCCTTTCGGCCTGACCTGGGAGCGCCTCGTGACTGGCCCCGAGGTGCCCAACCGCGCCAGCTCGCCGCCGCGGCCCTATGTGTTTCGCTTTGAATCACCACCCGGCGGCGCCCTCGCCCCGGGTGCGGCGCTCTCATTTGAGATGATGCTCTTCGGCAGCGCCCGCGCCTACGCGCCCACCTGGGTTCTGGCCGCGCAGCGCCTCGCCGACCTTGGGCTGACCGCCGATCGCGTGCCGGTGCACCTCGTGCGGGTTGAATCGGCGCAGGGCCCGCCGCTCTGGACGGTCGGCGAAGGCTTCGCGCGCTTCGACGCCGCCGCCTGCGAAGCGATCGCGCCCACCCCGCTCGGCGATGGACCCGCGCGCGTGCGGCTGCGCTTCCTCACGCCCCTGGCGCTCAAGAGCCAGGGCCGCATCGGCGCTTTTGCGCCCGCAGCGTTCACCGCACGCCTCGCCGACCGTCTGTCAGCAATGGCCCACCTGTATGACGACGCGCCGGTCGACTGGGACGTCAAAGGCCTGCTCGCCCTGGCCGACAGCGTGAAGGTGCTCGACAACCAGGCCCAAGAGACCACCTTCGAGCGCTTCAGCAATCGCATGCGCGCCAAAGTGCCCATGCGCGGCCTGCTCGGCGAGGTCGTCGTCGACGACGTGCACCCCGCGCTGCTCGGCCTGTGGCGCTGCGCCGAAGCGGTGCACGTCGGCAAGAACGCCACCTTCGGCTTCGGCCGGGTTGAGGTCGACGCCTTCTGACCCGCCCCGCGCCGCGTTGGGGGCGAATTTTCTTTCGCTTCGCACAAACGCCGCGCCCTCGTACCCTGACGCCGATGCGTTTTGTCCCGCGAGGTGCGCGCCCGTGAACGTGGCCCGGTTGATCGATGCCATCGTGCGCCAGACGACGGTGCTCATCGCGCAGCTCGCGACGTCGGCGGGCATGCGGGCGCCGCTGGCGCATCTGGCGAACCAGGTCTTCCTCGACCTCGTGCGCGAGCTCGAAGCGCAGGGGCTCGGGCGGCGGGTGGTGGCCGATATGTTCGGCATCGCGCTGCGCTCGTATCAGCTCAAGGTGCGCCGCATCAGCGAGAGCGCGACGATTCGCGATCGGTCGCTCTGGGAAGCCGTGCTCGACTTCATCCAGCAGGCCCCGGTGCGGCGGGCGCGGGTGCTCGAGCGCTTCGGTCGCGATGATGTCGATCAGGTGCGCGCGGTGCTGCACGATCTGGTCGAGTCGGGGCTGGTCTTTCGCGCCGGGCGCGGCGATGACACCCTGTATCGCGCGGCGGCGGCCGATGATCTGGACGCCGGCGAGGGCGCTGGCGAGGCGCTGGCGACCTTTGTCTGGGCGCTGATCTACCGCGAAGGCCCCCTCGACCGCGCGGCGCTCGACGAGCGCGTGGCCGGCGAGCCCGAGGCGCTCGAAGCGGCGCTCGCGGCGCTGGCCGCCGATGGGCGCATCGAGCCGGCGCCGTCGATCGAAGGCGAGGGCTGGCAGGCGACGCGCTTTGTGGTGCCCTTGGGTTCTGAGGTCGGCTACGAAGCGGCGCTTTTCGACCACTTCCAGGCGCTGGTCGCCGCCATGTGCGCCAAGATCGGACGTGGGCAGACCCGCAGTGGCGGGCAGGATGTCATCGGCGGCAGCACCTGGTCCTTCGATGTGTGGCCCGGCCATCCGCACGAGGCCGAGGTCTACGGCCTGCTCGCGAAGCTGCGCGCCCAGGTCGCGCCGGTGCGCACGGCGGTCGCGGCCCACAACGCGACGCATGCCGAGCCCCCCGATGCCACCCGAGTCACCGTCTATGTCGGTCAGGGCGTCGCCGGCTTCAGCGAGGATGAGGCATGAGCGCGCGCGCTGTCCTGCCATGGCTCGGTTTTGCCTTGCTGACGGTGTTCGGCTGCATCGAAGACAAGGCATCGCATATCGCGCGCGTCGACAGCGAGAGCCATTGGCTGACCCCCTGCGCCGTGCCCGATGACTGCGGCGACACCCTCGAATGCCGGTGCGGCGTGTGCAGCCGCGCCTGCGCCGATGCCATGGACTGCGGCGGCGAGGCCGTCTGCGTCGAACCCGGCGGCGTCTGCGGCGGCGCGCTGTGCACCACGCCCTGCGGCGGCGGCTGCCCCGATGGCCTGCGCTGCGCCGACGACGCCTGCGTGCCGGTCTTTGCCCCAGTTGAGGTCTGCGACCTTGCCGCCGACGAAGAAGGCGATGGTGCCACCGATTGCGCTGACCCCGACTGTCTCGCCGACCCGACCTGCGCCAACGCCGCCGCCGCGTTTGCGCCCGATGATGCCTTGCAGCGCTGCGCCGCCGGCGAGGTCGAGCTGCGCTTCGCCACGCCCGAAGAGGCCCTGGCCGGCACCGTGCAGGCCGACGCGCAGGCGGTCGATGACTTGACCGCCCTGCGCGATCGCTTCTCCCTCATCGCCGCCATGTCACCGGGACCAGGCATCGGCGACGCCGCCGCCGACCTCCGCGCGCGTTTTGACGCGGTGCTGCCCGTGTTGCAGCCGCCGCCGGTCGACTTCTGCGTCGAGCCCGAATGCGCGCCCGATGCCATGCTGGCCGCCGAGCTGCGCCTGATCGCCGACATCGCCGATGCCATCGAGCGCCTCGACCCCACCGACGCGGTGCGCCTGCCCTACGTCGACTGCCTGCTCGCCTCGACCCGCCTTCGCCTCGCGCGCCAGACGTTTCGTTGGCAGCAGCAATGCCCCGACCAGCCCGGCCAGCCCGAACGCGCGGCGCTGCTGAACGCCTGGCCGCAATGGACGCACTCGCGCAGCCTGCGCCTGCAAGTGCAATGCGCCTTTACGGCGGCCTACAACGCCTGCGTGCCCGCCGCCCAGGGCGCCGCCGCGCTCGCCGCGCCGCCCGAATGCCCGGCCGACGGTGCCATCATCCCCGACTGCCTCGCCTGCGAAGACTGCCGGTGCCTCAGCGGCCCGCGCCAGCCCGCCGGCCAATGCGGCCCGCCCGCGCCGGCCGAAGCCATCTGTGACTGCGACGCCGCCTGCGGCGGGTGAGTCAGCCCGGCCGGTCGAGGCGCAGCGTCAGCGCCGGCCACCGCTTCACGGTGCGCTCGACCACCCGAAAGCCGCGCCCTTCGAAGAGCGCGCGCAGGCCCACGTTGGTCTCATGGGTATGGGCCAGCAGGTACTGGCACCCGCGCTGGTCGAACCAGGCCACGGCCGCGTCGAGCAGCCGCGTGCCCAGCCCGCGGCGCCGATGATCGGGCTCGACGAAGCGGCTGAAGAAATACCCGAATGGCGCCCCCTGCGGGTCCACCCGACACGAGAGCATCGAGTGCCCCACCAGGCGCCCATCCGCATCGACCGCGACCAGGAAGCGATGGGTCGGCCGCACAAAATCCGCGTGGATCATGGCCCGCATGGCATCAAACGAGAAGTTCGGCAACTCGACCCGCGCCTTTGCCTCCGACCCCTCGAACTCGGGGATGGTCTCCAGCACGGCCGCCATGCACCACCGCGTGACCTGGTCCAATTCGGCTTCGCTCTCCTTGTCCAGTCCGCGGATGGCATAGGTGGGCATCAGTTGCCTCCTTCGCGCGCAGCGTAGCACGTCCCTTCTTCCCGAAGTGGTGATAAGTAGATATACGTAAATTGCGCAACACCGCTGCGCGCTGGCCGATGGATCTCTTGTGAGGTGGAGACCAAAACACGCGAGGAGGGGGACGATGAAGGCGTGGGAACGCAAGCGAATCCCGGGTTTGCTGATGGGGCTGCTGATCGGGCTCGCCGCCCCGGCAAAGGCCCAGATGGGCCCGCTCGACGAGGGGCACCTGCGCCTGGGACGAGAGGTGCAGTTCGGGCTGCCGCCTGACCGGGCGAATGACGGCACCCATGACTGTGAGGGCGCGAGCGGCGGCGCATCCGGCCCGTGCATTGACCTGGTCTCGGTCTTCCCCGATGGCTTTGATTGGATGGGCGCCG
>JAGQJJ010000257.1 GCA_020430675.1 Myxococcales bacterium | reverse complement strand
GGCAACGGGCGCGTCTTTGCGCTGGCCGGCTTGACCGAACCGCAGCACACGTTGCACGCGCTGGCTGGGCCGACCTACGAGGCCGACGGCGGCTATTTTGGCGACTGGTGGTTCGAGTTGGCCGACGCGCGCGGCCCGCTGGCGTGGACGACCGAAGCCATGCAGCAGAGCCTGAGCGCGCCGGTGACGCGCTGGCAGGCCTGCGTCTCTGCCGGCTGCCTCGAAGGCGTCGACTTCGCGCCGCCCGGCGCGCCTTGCCTCTTGCGGCGCGTCCGCTGGCAGGGCGCCGCGGCGGTCGAGGCGCGGGTGCGGGCCCACAACGCCGTCGTCGCTGAGGCGCGCGCGCTGGTCGAGCGCCTTGAAGACCGTCCGGCAAAGGCGCTGTTCGTGCGGGTGCTCGACGCCGACGCCGAGGTCGACGGCGAAGCGCTCCGGCTGGCGTTGCCCGCCGGCGAAGCTGAGTTCACGGTGCAGCTCTGCGCCGTCGATGGCACGCCGGAACCACCGCCGATCGACGCCGAGGCGGCGCTCAATGCGCTGGTGGCCCGCTATGCCACGTGGCGCGCGCCGACCATCGCGGCCCAGCTCCCCGACGGGCGCGTCGTCGACTTCCTCGAAGGCCAGCTGCGCACCTTCTTCGTGCAGACGTCGCTCGGCGGCGGGGTCTCGCCCATGCACCGCTATACCCGCGTCTGGATGCGCGACTGCATCGGGCCCATGTTGGCGCTGCTCGACATGGGCGCCCACGAGGCGGCCGCGGCGTTGCTCGATTACGTCGACGCCGGCCTGCGCTTTGCGGGCGATTTTCGCAACTCTTTCGCCGCCGACCTCGACCCGGCGGCCGCGCCCCCGCCCCCCGATTGGCATGCCCTGCCGCCCCTCGCCGGGCGCACCGCGGCCGAGACGCCCAGCTATTACATCTGGATGCACTGGCTCTACTGGCAGCACACCGGCGATCTGAGCCGCGCCCGCGCCGCCCTGCCCGCGCTGCGGCGCGCCCTGTTTGGCCAGGCCTTCGGGCCCGACGATCATTTGCCCTTCACCGGCGACGAGACCTTCCGGCTGGCGATGAACATGGCCTTTGATCTGGCGGCCGAGCATCCGCACGAGACGGCCTCGTGGTCGGCCAACTCGACGTTCTTGTGGCTGGGCGCGGCCCGGCGGTTGACGGCGCTGGCCGACGCGATCGGCGACACGGCGCTGGCCGAGGCGGTGCGAGCGCGGTTCGCCCAGGTCGACGCGGCCGCCCGGGCCACGTGGCTCGACGAAGACGGCTGTTTCATCGCGCTGATCGACCGCGCCTCCGGGGCGCGCTCGCCGCCGTTTGAAGACGTCTCGCTCAAGGCGCTTTGGGCCGGATGGCTCGACGCCGATGACGCACTGGCCCGCCCCTCGATCGACTGCCTCGTCGACCGCCTCGGCCTGCGGCCCGGCGTCTTGCAAAGTCCGCTCGCGTCCCGTTACAGCGGCGTGCCGGTGCTGGCCGGCGAGCCGGGCGTCGGCGTGTTTACCGGCATGTTGCCCGGCTATACGCTCTCGGCGCTGGCGGCAGTCGAGCACCCGCATCTCTGGCACGCCTTCGCTGCGTTGGGCGCCGCCCTCGACCCATCGGGCAACGCGCAGGAGTATGAGGTCATGGGCCGCGATGGGCCCTATGGCCTTACGCTCTCGTACGATCCCAGCGGGCGCGGCGACGAGCTGACGCCCAAGCTGCGCCCCTGGGAGGGCGGTATCGCGGCGCACGCGGTGTTCGACGCGCTGCTGGGCTTTGCGCCCGACGCGCCCGCGGGCGTGCTGCGCTTGCGGCCCCGGCTGCCGCCCGGGTGGTCAGCGATGCGGTGGACGGGGCTGCGGGTCGGCGACCGACGATTGGAGGTCCGGGTCGACGCGGCCGGCGTCGAGGTCACCTCGCTCGCCGGCCCGGGGCTGCGCGTCGAGGTGGCGGGCGTCGCGCATGACCTGCCACCCGGTGGCCACGCCGGCTGGCCCTGGCCGGCTCGATAGCCCGCGCCCGGTCCGATTTCGCGGCGGATTCCTGGCACGCCCCTGCGCCGTTGGGCATGATGTCAGGAGGAGACCGTATGTCCGATCATCCAACGCCTGATGATCCCGGAGCCGACGAGGGCGCTTTGGGCGTCACCGCGCCCCTGCCGCGCGTACCGTCGCGTCCGCCGGGAGCGTCGCGCGCGGTGCGGCTTCACCTTTCGCGGCCCGAAGACCTGATGCGCTGCCTCAACCCGCGATCGACGGTTTTTGTGCTGATGCCCGATCCGCCCGCCGAAGACACCGTTGTCGAGTGCGTGCTGGTGCATCCGACCAAAGGCGACGAGCTGATGCTCTTTGCCCGGGTCGCGCGCCGGGGCACCACGCTCGCCGGGCCGGGCGTCGAGCTGCGCTTTGATCCGCTCGACGGGTCAGGGCGCGAAGCGTTGCTGGCCTTCATGCGGCGGACCGGGCGCTCATCGGACGGGCCGGGCGTGTGACCAGAGCCGGGCGCGCACGGCCAATGTGGCCAGTTGTGGCACCAATGACAGCAATCGATGGGCGTCGACGCGCTCGGTCAGCAGGGTGTCCCAGCCGATGCCATCGCCCTGCAGGTCGAGCACCGCGGCGACCGGCGCGTTGAAGGTCAACAGGCGGGTGGCGGCGCTGCGGAACGACTCGTCGTCCGCCCAGAACGCCGCGGCGCAGTCGGGATCGGGGCTGATGGCGCAGATCGATTCGGGCACGCCCGGCACATCGGCCTCGCGGGCGCGAACGCGGGCAAGCCAGCGGTCGGGGAAGCCTTCGCGCAGCCGCGAGACCAGCCGCAGGTTCAACACCGACTCCTCATCGAGCGTCAGCGCGACCCGCAAGCGATCGCCGCGCAGGGGCTCGAAGTGCACCACAAACGCCGTCTCGCCTTGCCGCGCCCGCAGATAGGGCAGCCCGCGGCGCAGTCCGACCTCGACGCCGGCCGCGGGGCCCAGCTTGCGCATCATCGCCAGCAGCAGCGCCACGCCCGGCGCGCGCCGCCGCCGGCTCGCCCGCTGCACCCGCACCTCGGCCAGCCCGAAGAGCAGGAGCCCCAGGCCGCCGGCCACCGGCCACGGACAGGACAAGTCCACCCATGACGCCGCGCCGCGCAGCGCCAGGGTGAAGACGGCCGCCGAGGCCAAGACCCCGAGCACGGCCGGCCACAGGCGCGTGCGCAGCAGCGCGGCGCGCGCGGCGGCGATGGGATCGGATGCAGTGTTCAATGACACACAAAGCGCGCAAAGCGCAGGTCGGCGCCGCCCTCGCCGGGCGCCAGCCATGCGATGTCGACCGTGCCGGCGTCGGCGGCGGCGTCGAAGGTGATCACCGTCCGGTCGATCGCCTGGCGCACCCACTCGGCGTCGGCGCCTTCGCGGTCGAGCCAGCCGATCTCAAGCCCCTCGGCGGTCTGGAACACAAAGATGGGCCCGCGCGCCGCCATGACCAGGCGCAGGTCGGAGACCGACGGGTCGGGCAACGCCAACTCTTGCGGCACGCCGGTGAAGGTGCCGCTGGCATCGAGCGCGGCGACGACCAGCCGCGCGTCGGTGCGGGCGGCCACCCGCGCGCCATCGTCTGCGGGCGCCCCCGTGAGGCGGCCGAGCGCCGGCCCGGGCAGCACCCGCGTCGAGTCACTTGCGGTGTCGAGGCCGGCGGCCAAAGCCCGAGCAAACAGCGCGGAGTCCACGCCCTCGGTCCCCGCACGCACCAGGACAAATCCCTCGGCGGTCGCCATCACCACCGGCGCCACGTCGCTCATCGCCTGCCCGCCCCCCGAGATGGTCAGCGTCTGCTCCGGCACCAGGCCGTCGAGGCGCGCCAGCCCCGATGCCACCTTCACCCGCTGATTGCCGGTGGCGATATCGCCCAGCACGGCGGCGATGGGCAGATCACCCTCGACCCGGGTCGCGACGCCCGGCGCGCCCAGCCCATTGGCGGCCTGGCGCGCGCTGAAGAGGGCGGTGGCAACGCGCTCGCCGAGCACCACCGCCAGCCGATAGCCCGAGGGCACGTCCGCGACGACATGCCGAGCGGCCACCACGACGCGCTCGCCTTCGACGGCGACCGATGGCGCGCCGAGCACCGCGTCTTGCGGCGGGATCGAGACCGGCGCGGCAAAATGCTCGGCGTCGCGCGCGATCACCACAAGCCCGCGCGTCGCGCCCGCCGCCTGGTCGCGATAGACGATGGCCGTCCGATCCTGGCCCGGCGCGATCGCCAGCGCGACCTGCTGCGCTTCGAGGGGCAGGCCGGTGGCCAGCGTGCGCGGCGCCGCCAGGGCGACGCAGCCGCGCTGGCAGCCGTCGCTGAGGTCATCATTGGCGTCGAAGTTGTCGCCCAAGCAGGCATAGGCGCAGTCCCCGGCGGTGCAGACGCTCGTCGCAAAGGGCAGCCGCGGGCAGACCGCTGCCTCGTCGATGCGCCCGTCGCCGTCATCGTCGGCGGCGTTGCACAGCTCGGCCGGCAGCGCCGCGTCGACCACCGCGTCCCGGTTGCCGCGGGCATCGGGCATGGCGTGGTCGTGGCCCGCGTCCAGGCCCACATCGAGCCCGCGATCGCCCGGCGTGGCGTCGCCGCTGCGCAGCTCGTCGCCGCGGGTGCAGATGCCGCCCACGCAGCTCAGCGCCTCGGGACAATCCAGATCGTCGGCGCAATCGTCGTACAGGTCGGGCAGACAGCCGGCCACCACAGCCGCGCCCACGAGCCCGACCAGCACGCACCCGATGACGCGAACGGCAAATCGCATCACCTCACCTCGCGCAGATGGCACGCTGGGCGGAAGGGTACCGCAGAGCCCGTCGAAAATGACAAGGCGCCGCGGCGCTCAAGGCAGGTGGCAGTAATCCGGGAAGACATCGGGCAAACCGTCGGCATAGGGATCGCCGGCCAGCGTGCGCGGGTGGTCGAACAGCCACCGCAGCGCAAAGGGCATGAACTCGGGGCGGATCACGTGCCGCTGACCGTGATCGCAGGTGGCAAAGAGGTGCCCGCCGGCGGTCAGGTCGGCGATCAGGTTGTTCGCGAAGGTGTTGAAGTCCTGACCGACGGCGTGATCGTCGACGCCGCCCCAGGTGACCAGCACCGGGCGGCGCTCGGCGGGCTCGGGGTAATCGATGATCAACCCGCCCGAGAAGGGCGTGGACGACGCGATCGTCGCCGAACGCATGAACGTCAGATAGGTGGTAAACAGCCCACCGGCGCTCATGCCCATCACATGCACGCGGTCGGGATCAGCGCCCAGCTGTGCGGTGGCGCAGGTGACCATGTCATCGAAGAAGGCCAGGTCGGGATTCTCGACCGGCGTAAGCTGGTCCCACTCCACCGGCAGCGCCCGAGAAGCCGGCGTGATCAGGATGAAGTTGTCGTCGTCGACCCGCTCATCGAGATGCGTATCGTTGAGAATGCGAGCGACGTCACCGCCCAGGCCGTGGAAGAGGAAGACCAGCGGGCGCGGCACTGCCGGGTCGAAGTCGGCGGGCAGCGTGAGGTGGAAGTTGCGCGGCAACCCGCACGAGGTCATCTCGACATCGCCGTTGACCATCGGTGGGCAGGCGTCGGCAGCGAGGTGCTCGCACATGACCTCTTCGCCCCCGTCCTGACAGCGCCCGGGGGGCGTCGGCCCCCGGCCTTCCCAGGGCTCGGCGCCAAAACTGCTCATCACCAGGGGCTGCTCCAGCGTGATGACCTCGCCGGTGACCCGCCCGCAGAAGCGCTCGGGCCCGCGGACCACGCCATCGAGCACCACCGCAAACTCGATCGGGCTGCCGGTGGGGCTGAAATCGGCGGGCAGCACCATATCGCCCAGATCGGCATGGAACAGGCTGCCTGGACCGATCTCGATGTCGTTGGCCTCGCCGAGCGCTTCGCTGACGCGGTCGCCCTTGACGCCGCGCAGCACAAAGCGCCGGATGATGGCGTGGTCGTCGTCGACGCCCTCGGCCACGATCTCGGCCTGCATCGGCAGCAAGAAGCCGCTCAGCTCGGTGAGCGTCACCCCGACGGAGTACAGCCCGCCCGCAGGCACGTGAACCGGCCCGGGCGCCGGCGGCGGATCGGGCTGGCCCATGCCGCCTTCGCCGCCCATGCCGCCCATGCCGCCTTCGCCGCCCATGCCGCCTTCGCCGCCCAAGCCGCCCATGCCGCCCATGCCGCCCAGGCCGCCTTCACCGCCCAGGCCACCTTCACCGCCCACGCCGCCCGCGCCGCCTTCGCCCCCGGCGCCGCTGACCGC
>JAGQJJ010000256.1 GCA_020430675.1 Myxococcales bacterium | reverse complement strand
CGCAGGCGCCGCCCTCGCCGCATTCGGGCTCGGGCTCGGCCTCGCAGGCGTTGCGCTGCTCGCAGCAGTACTCGCCTTCGCCGCAGCCCTCGGGGCAGAACGGCAGGCACTCGCAGCGCCCGGCGGTGCACGTCGAGCCGGCGGCGCCGCAGTCGAGCGCGTTGCAGACGCTGGGGTCATCGGTGCAGGTCAGCGGCGTGCAGGCGCCGTCTCGGCAGACCTGCCCGCGCTCGCAATCTTCGTCGCGGCACCCACCGGCGTCGGGGCGCAGGCCGGCGTCGGGCACCGGACCGTCACCGCTGGCGGCGCTGTCGTCACAGCCGATCAGGGCCAGCAGCGCGAGCAGCACCAGCGACCACCGACGGCGCCGGCGCAGGCCGAGCAGCAGCGGCGCGGCGAGCAGCCAGAGCGTGCCGCCCACCGGCGGGCGCTCGCCGACGTTGCAGCCGCCACAGCCACCGCCGCCGCCCTCGGCGTCGGGCGGCAGGCGCCCGATCAGGCCCGCGCGCTGCACGCTGACCCGCGCTTCGCCTACGTTGCCGGCCTCATCGGTGGCCCGCACGCGCAGTTCACTGACGCCCTCGTCGGGCCGCACCAGACGGCGGTCGAGCGGCTGCCACGGGCCATCGCCCTGCCGCACTTCGAGGAAGAGCGCGTCAGCGTCGCTGACCAGGTCTTCGACCGCGACCGCGTAGCCGTCGGCCTTCTCGCTCAGCCGCACCGTGGGCGCTTGGCTGTCGATGACCACGGTCAGCTCGACGGGGGTGGGGTCGAGGGTGCGGTAATCATCCACGCGCCGCGCCCGGACCAGGATGTGGTGCTTGCCCTGCAGCAAGAACTGCGGATTGCGCACGATGACCTCGCGGCGCTGCGTGAACGGCGTCCAGCTGCTGCCGCCCACCTTCCACGAGAACTCCATCAGCGCCTGCTCGCCGGTGCCGTCCCAGGCGTCGAGGCCGAGGACCACGTAGGGCCGTCGCCAGGTGTCGGGGCCTTCGATGGCAAAGTCCTCGGTCGGCGGGATGTTGACGTCGAGCACCTCGGCTTCGGTCTCGACGGCGTATGCCGCGCCCGCGCCGGCCTCGGGCGCCCGCTGCAGGCGCGCGAAGACGGCGAGCATCGTGTTCATCTCGATGCCGGTGATCGCGCCGTCCTGCAAATCGAGCTGGAAACCCATGATATCGGGCAGCTGGATGGGGTCGATGAGGCCGTTGGCCAGGTCGCCGACAAATGCGTTGAGGATGGTCGGCAGCAGCCCGGCGAGCACCGCGGGGTCGTCGCGCATGATCTCGCCGTTGGCGGTGCGCACGTTGCTCAGCGCGTGGCCGAGGTCGCCGATGATCGGCACGATGCCGTTGTCGGGCGTGAACGCGATGCCGATGGGCAGGGTGACGTCGGCGTGCAGGCTGAAGATGCGCACCCAGCGGTCATCCATGAATGTGTGGAAGTCGAGCCACAGGTCGGGGATGACGATGGTCAGCAGCGGGTCGTCGAGCTGCGGGTTGCCGTCGGCGTCTTCGATGAAGGTATTGGCCCCGATGGTCACCCGGGGCACCTCCTGGGGCGAGAGCGTGATGCCGATCGGCGCCTGCGGATTGCGCGTCAGGGTGCCCAGGTTGGGCAGCGCGATGCCCAGCGTGCCGGCGCTGAGCTGCGGCACGGTGTCGCTGGTGATCTGCAGACAGAGCACGCCCGCGTTGAACGCGGCCCACATGAAGTGGCCGATGATCTGGTCGGTGATGCCGACGCCCACCTCGTATTCGTTGTCGTTGGGGTCGACGTTGCCGCGCAGCAGCGGCGTGCGGGCCGGCTCGAAGACGTCGGGTTGCGGCCGCGCGGGCACGCAGCGATTGCGGTCGCTGATGGCGCCGGCGATGACGCCAAGCGAGAGGCCGCCGCCTTCGACCGCGACGTAGCTGCCGGGCACCGCGTGGTAGTTGATCTCGGCCGAGAGGCCGGGGCTGACGCCGCCGAGCAGGTCGCCCACGTCGATGAGGCCCTCGACGCCGAGCGGCTGGGGCAGGCAGACGTCGTTGGCGATGCAGCGGCCGTCGGTGCAGGCGACGCCGTCCACGTCGGGGCAATCGCCGACGACGGTGCAGGTGCGGCAGGTGAAGTCCTGCACGAAGCCGTTGATGCCGTCGAGCAGCGGCCCTTCGAGCAGGCCTTGCAGGCCGCCGAGGATCAGGTCGCCGATGAACGGGAAGTTGATGGCGCCATCGACCACGTCGCAGGCCCAGCCGAAGAAGCCGCCGCCGTTGATGAGGTGGATGTCGAGGTCGGCCAGGTTGTATTGCGGCCCCTCGGCGAGCGTGAAGGTCAGCTCGCGGGTCGGCTCGGGCGTCGAGAGCGTCAGCGGCACGCCGACGACAAAGCCCGGCCCGTCGATGGCCAGGGTGCAACTGACGACCGGATCGACCGCCACGTCGATGCGCACCGAGAGCGCCGAGAACTGCACGTTGGCCTGCAGCACGTTCGGTGGCCGCGCTTCGAGGTCGACGCCGCCGATCTCGACGTTGATGTTGCAGCCGTTGCCTCCGCTGCCGTCGGCGCAGGGTTCCGCAACGCAATATCCCCACTGGACGCCGATCACATTGCCGCCGTCGCCGGGCAGACAGACGCTCAGGCTGTCGGCCGGGATGGCCTGCTCCAGCAGGGGGGTCAGGTTTTCTTCAAGGAAGTCGAGGCCGTGGCGGGTCAGGCGAACCTGGACCGCGCTGTGCACCTTGTCCTTGTCGGGGAAGGGTTCGCCGTCGCCTTGGGCGTCACAGCCCGAGCAGCCATTGGTCTGACCGCACGCGGTCAGCACGCTCAAGGCAAGGACGATCCGCACATAGTGGCGCAGCTCGCGCACGCGAAATTGCATTCGAATTTCCTCCCCGGGGGGCCAGCGCGAACTCAAGCTAGACCCGCCGCCAGAGTCGCGTCAAGCGACGGTGGACGCCCACGGCACCGCCCGGATCGACGCGCGGAGCGCACTGCGAGCGCGCGGATGCGCCTCGATGTTGCCGCAATGGACGCGCGAACTTACAATCGCTCCGTTCTTTCGCCCCCGCAGGCGGACTCGCGTGCACGAAGGCTCACAATTCGGCCCGTATCAACTCATCAAGCGCATCGCGTTTGGTGGCATGGCCGAGATCCATCTGGCCAAGACGACGGGCATCGGCGGGTTCGAGAAGCTGCTCGCCCTCAAGGTCATCCACCCGAAGTTCTCCGAGGATCAGGAGTTCATCGACATGCTGGTGGACGAGGCGAAGATCGCCGTCCAGCTGTCGCATGTGAACATCGGGCAGATCTTCGACCTCGGGAAGATCGAGGGCACCTACTACATCGCGATGGAGTTCATCGACGGCAAGGACTTGTACCAGCTGCTGGTCAAGTGCTCCGAGCTGGAGATCCAGATCCCGTTCGACATCATCGCGTTCATCTGCATCGAGATGTCGGCCGGGCTGCAATACGCCCATACCAAGAGCGACAATTACGGTCGCCCGCTCAACCTCATCCACCGCGATATCAGCCCGCAGAACATCCTCGTGTCGTACGACGGCGAGGTGAAGATCGTCGATTTCGGCATCGCCAAGGCCAGCCAGCGCAGCCGCGAGACCGAGAGCGGGATCATCAAGGGCAAGTTCTTCTACATGTCGCCCGAGCAGGCCTGGGGCGATGACATCGACGGCCGGACGGACATCTTCAGCACCGGCATCTGCCTGTACGAGATGATCACCGGCGAGATGCTCTACAACGAGGACAAGGCGCTGGCGCTGCTCGACAAGGTGCGTCAGGCCGAGATCCCGAACATGCGCGCCCGGCGGCCCGACCTGCCGCCGCTGCTCGAACGGGTGACGCTGCAGGCGCTGGCCCGTGAGCGCGATCAACGGTTCCAGAGCGCCGGCGCGCTGCAAGGCGCGCTCTCGGGTTTCCTCTACAGCACCTGGCCAAACTTCAATCGCCGGCGGGTGGCCGATTTCATGCGGCAGGTCTTCGGCGACAACCGCTTCGTGCTGCCGATGCCGCCGCCCGTGGCGCCAGCGCCCGCGCCGGTCGACGTGATCGACCAGAGCTCGACCGGCCAGCTGATGAACGCCTCGGACTTCGACCCGACCTCGGGCAAGAGCGTCATCTTCGACCTGCGCTCCGCCGCGCAGGCGTCGGCGGCCGAGGTCAGCGGCTACGACCCGACCATTGCCGCCGGTTATGCGGCCGACGCCGGGCTGGCCGATTATCTCGATGAGGGCGAAGAGGAGCGCACGATCGCCGAGCCGGTCTGGGCCAGCGGCGGCGCGCCCGAGCTGGAGGACTTCGACGAGGACCGCACGATGGCGGTGGGCGCGATCGACGCGGCGCCCCCGGCGGCGCCGCAGACGCCGGGCGGCTCGCTGGAGCAGCCGACCTCGCTCTACGATCAGATGAAGCTGGCCGCGCCCCGCTCGGTGCAGCCGCCGCCCGAGCCCGAGATGGAGCAGCCGACGCGCGCGGTGCTCTCGCCCGGTCGGCGGGCCGAGCCACAGCCCGCGCAGGCGCCGCCCGCGCCCGAGATGGAGAATACCAAGGCGCTGCTCTCGCCGGGTCGCCGCGCCGCGCCTCAGCCCGCCGCGCCGCCGCCGGGCGGCGCGCAGCCGACGCCGGTTTCGCCGCCGAATCGCCCTTCGATGCCGCGGCTCAGCCCGCCGAGCACGCCCGCGCCGGTTGAGCCGGCCGTGCCGCGCAAGACGTTCCGCCCGGTGTCAACGCCCCGCTCGGCGCCAAACCTGTCGCCGGTCACCAGCATCGACACGATGCAGAAGCGCAAGCCCAAGGGCGGCGGGTCGGGCGGCTTCGTGCGCAAGCTGGCGAGCCCGGTGGGCATCGCGGGCGTGGTTGTGCTGCTGCTGCTGATCTACGGCGCGGTCGCCTTCCTGCCGACGCTCTTTGCCGATCCGGTGCCGCAGGTCGCCTCGCTGGTCATCCACTCGGAGCCCGAGGGCGCGACGCTCAAGCAGAATGGCCAGGCGGTGGCGGGGGTGACGCCAATCACGCTCAACGACCTGCCGGTCGGCTCGGAGCACCTGCTCCAGCTTGAGTTGCGCGGCTTTGAACCCCACGAGGAGCGCGTGCGCATCCGGGCCGAAGAGATCAAGCCCGACGGCAGCCCGATCAACCGCCGCATCTTCCTCGTCAAGGCCCGCGGCCGGCTGGAGATCTACTCCGAGCCATCAGGTGCCGAGGTCTACATCGACAACAAGTACTTCGGCGACACCCCGGTGAAGCGCGACAACATCGAGCGCAGCAAGGACAAGATGCTGCTCTTGTTGCGCAAGGACGGCTACCGCGACAAGTCGGCGGAGCTGCTCTGGGGCGACGAGGTTGTCATCAAACACACCGAGACGCTGCAGAAGCGCGGCAGCAAGTGACGTCGGGCGGCGCGGCCGCCCTCACTTCGTCTTCTTGCCTCGACCTTTGCGCGGCTTTCGCTTCTTGGACGCCCGCTTCTTCGGCGCCCGCTTCTTCGGGGCGGGCGGGCCGTGCGTCTTCTGGGAGACGTACGGCAGCGGATCGGCCTGCTTGCCCCCGTACAGATAACGATAGGTGGCCCACGAGGCGGCGACGCGCTTGGTATAGCCGCGCGCCTCTTCAAACGGGATGGCCTCGACAAACAGGTCGAGCGGCAGGCGGTCGCGCTCCTTGAGCCAGCGCTTGAGCGCGCCGCTGCCCGCGTTGTAGCCGGCGGGCCAGAGCGGGGTCACCGCGCCGGTGTCATCGCGCACATAGGCCACATAGCGGGCGCCGAGGCGCACGTTGAGGTCGGGCTCAGTCAGGCGCCCCGCGGTGATACGACCGTCTTTCTTGTCGGCCATATGCTGCGCAGTGGGCACGATGAGCTGCATCAGGCCCACCGCGTTGGCAAACGACTCGATGCCCGGGTTGAAGCCGCTCTCTTCCCGCATCACCGCCCACAGATAGTACTTTTCGATGCCCGAAGCCTTGGCGGCGGCGTCGACCAGCCGGCCGAACGGGTTGGGATAGGCCAGCTCCCAGTGCTTGCGCAGGTTGCCGGTGGGTGGGAACGAGCGGAACCAGGGCAGGCGGCGGCGTAGGATGTCGTGGCTCAGGTGCCAGGCGCCGGCGCGATCGAGCACAAAGGCGCTGGCCCAGAGCGCGTTGTCATCGGCTTCGACGTCGGCTTCCTGCAAAGCGCGCCAGGCCGAGTCGCCCAGGCCCAGGCGGGCGAGCATCAGCGCCTGCTGGCCGTCGGGGCTGAGCAGCGCCGCGGGC
>JAGQJJ010000255.1 GCA_020430675.1 Myxococcales bacterium | reverse complement strand
GAGGTCGTGCAGACCTTCGCCGCCGCGCCCTGACGGCGGTCACGGTCAATCGCCCGCCGCGCGGAGCGCCCATCCGGCGATTTTCTTGAATGTGTCCCGATGTATCCATATACCTACATGCATGCTTGGCCTGGCCCGCTTCTGTGCCTTGTTTGCGCTGCTGAGCCTGCCGGCCAGCGCCACGGAACCCGACGCCGTTCCGGTGCGGCGGACCGATGCCGGACCCTCCCAGAGCGCTGAACTGCGCCTTCGGGCCCGCGCCGCGGCGCTCCGGCTGGTGAAGCAGACCGCGCGCCGCCTGGGCTTTGGGGATGATGTGGTGCGCCAGCTTGCCGAGCCGACCGCCGCGCATGCGCCCCTCGCCTGGCGACCCGACCCCTTGGATCCCTGAGCGCCCGCGTCCATCTTCCCTCGCCGCCCGGCGTGTGATAGCACCGGGCAATGGCACTTCGCAGCATGACCGGCTTCGGGCGTGGCGCCGCCATGTACGACGGGGTCCGCTACTCGGCCGAGGTGCGCTCGGTCAACCATCGCTACCTCGACATCAAGATCCGCCTGCCCCGTGAGCTGAGCGCCGCCGAGGGCTTCGTGCGCCGCGAGGTCGAGGCCCGACTGGCGCGCGGCCGCGTCGACGTGAATCTCAGCGCCGGCATCGGTGATGCGTCACCGCCGTCCCACGTCGCGGTCAATCGCAAGCTGGCCGCCGCCGTACGCGCCGCCCACGCCGAGCTGGCCGCGCATTTTGCTGTGCCCGATGTCTGCGACTCGTCGACCCTTGCCGCGTGGCCGGGGGTCATCGAAGCCGTCGCCCCGGAGGCCGACGAAGCCGAAGCCGCCGCGGCGCTGGGCCCGGCGCTGGGCGAGGCGCTCGACGCCTTGTCCGCCATGCGGGCCGCCGAGGGGGACGCCCTGAGCCGCCTGCTCTCGACCCATCTCGACGCCATCGAGAAGCACCGCGCGGTGCTCCTGGCCGACGCGCCCGCCCAGGCCACGGCCTATCGCGCCCGCCTCGAGAGCCGCCTCCGCGAGATGCTCGACCGGCTCGGCGCCGATGCGGATCCGACGCGCGTCGTGCACGAAGTCGCCGTCTTTGCTGAGCGCACCGATGTCGCTGAAGAGCTCGGCCGCCTGGCGAGCCATCTGGCCCAGGCCCGCGACATGCTCGCCGCGCCGTCGGCCGAAGGCGTGGGCCGCCGCCTCGACTTTCTGTGTCAGGAGATGTTCCGCGAGGCCAACACCATTGGCAGCAAGGTGCAGTCGGTCGAGATGGTGCAGCGCGTCGTCGAACTGAAGGCCGAGCTGGAGCGCCTGCGCGAGCAGGTGCAGAACGTCGAGTAGCGACGATGCACCTCCGGCGACCCCGACCTCAGGAAAACGTGGAGACGTCTTGGCCCTGCTGATTCTGGCCGCCGTCAGCGGCACCGGGAAGTCGACGGTGGCGTCGGCGCTGCTTCAGCGCCATCCCGAGCGGCTGCGCCTCTCGATCAGCCACACCACCCGCGCGGCGCGGCCGGGCGAGGTCGACGGCGTGCACTACCACTTCGTCGACCACGCAAAGTTCGAAGGCCTCATCAAAGCCGGCGGCTTCGCCGAGTGGGCCGACTACGTGGGCCATCGCTACGGCAGCTCGCGCGCCGGCATCGACGCCGCGGCCGCCGTCGGGCAGGATCTGCTCTTCGACATCGAGGTCAACGGCGCCGCGCAACTCAAAGCGAGCTATCCCGACGCGGTCTCGATCTTCCTGCTGCCGCCGTCATGGGACACGATCGTCAACCGCCTCAAGGGGCGCGGAACCGACGACGCGGCGATCATCGCCCGGCGCCTCAAGCGCGGCCGCGAAGAGCTGGCGGCGGCGGCGGCCTTCGACTTTCTGGTCGTCAATGACGATCTGGAGCGCGCCGTGGACGAGGTCGAGCGCATCTATCGAACAATGGCCGCGCGGGCGACGGTGCGCCGCCCCCTGCTCGACGCAATTCGCCTCGAAGCGGCCGCCGACGTTTGACTTCGCCGCCCGGCGCGGCGCTCGGAGCCCGGCGTGAGCCTCTGCGGCCGGGCAGAAGGGGACCCGCATGGTCCGACTCGATGACGTCATCGAGGAATTGTCGCGCCACCATCCCGACGCGGACGTTGACCTCGTCCGGCGCGCCTACGTCTTCAGCGCGCGCGCCCACCGCGGGCAGACGCGCATGGACGGCGAGCCGTACCTGACGCACCCGCTCGAAGTGAGCCATATCGTCGCCCAGCTGCGCCTCGACGCGGCCTCGGTCTGCGCCGGGCTGCTGCACGACACGGTCGAAGACACCAAAGCGACGATGGAAGAGGTGCAGGCGCAGTTCGGCGATGACGTCGCCTTCCTGGTCTCGAGCCTCACCAAGCTCGAGAAGATCAACTTCCAAAGCGACGAAGAGGCTCAGGCCGAGAACTTCCGCAAGATGCTGATCGCGATGAGCCGCGATCTGCGCGTGGTGCTGGTCAAGCTCGCCGACCGCCTGCACAACATGCGCACCCTGCGCTACCTGCGCGAGCAGAAGCAGCAGCGCATCGCCCGCGAGACGCTCGACATCTACGCCCCGCTCGCCAACCGGCTCGGCATCAACTGGATCAAGACCGAGCTGGAAGACCTCTGTTTCAAGTACCTGTTTGCCGACGAATACAAGGCGCTGGCCGAGCGCATCAAGAAGACGCGGGCCGAGCGGGAGCAGTACATCCTGCGGGTCATCGACGCGCTCACCGACGAGCTGCGGCGCCATGAGCTGAAGGGCGACGTCACCGGACGGCCCAAGCATCTGTGGTCGATCCGCCAGAAGATGAGAGGCTCCGGCCGCGATCTCGACCACCTCTTCGACATCCTGGCCTTCCGCATCATCGTCGACCGCGTCTCCGAGTGTTACGAGGCGCTGGGCCTGGTGCATAGCCTCTGGAAGCCGGTCCCCGGGCGCTTCAAGGACTATATCGCGCTGCCAAAAGACAATGATTACCAGTCTTTGCACACCGCGGTCATGGGCCCCGAGATGGAGCGCATCGAGATTCAGATCCGCACCCGCGAGATGCACAACACCGCCGAGTTCGGCGTGGCGGCGCACTGGTCGTACAAAGAAGGCAAGATCGGCCTGACCACCAAAGGCGCCGACGCGCACTTCGCCTGGCTGCGGCAGCTGCTCGAATGGCATCGCGATCTGAAAGATCCGACCGACTTCATGCAGACGGTCAAGGTCGATCTGTTTGCCAACGAGGTCTATGTCTTCACCCCGCAAGGTGACGTGCGCGCCTTCCCGCGCGGCGCCACGCCGGTCGATTTCGCCTACGCGATCCACACCGACCTCGGCCACGAGGTCGTCGGCGCGCGGGTCAACGGCAGCCAGGTCTCGCTGCGCTATGAGCTGCAGAACGGCGACGTCATCGAGATTCAGCGGCAGAAGGGCAGCAAGCCCAAGCCCGACTGGATCAAGTTCGTCAAGACCGGCCGCGCCGCGACCAAGATCCGCTCGTTCTTGCGCCAGGAAGAGAACGCGCGCGCCTTCCAGATCGGCCAGGAGCTGCTCGAAAAGGAGCTCAAGCGCTACGGCGTCAGCCTCAACCGGCTGCGGCGCAGCGGTCAGCTCGACACCGCGCTCGGCAACCACAAGTACCGAACCGAGAAAGAGCTGCTCGTCGCGCTCGGCTACGGCAAGGCGCGCGCCGACTCCATCCTGCCCGACCTGCTGCCCGCCGATCAGCTCGCGCAGGGCCCGCGCGAGGACGAGAAGACCGAGAGCACGCTGCAGAAGCTGGTCAGCAAGGTGCTGCCCCGCACCAAGGGCGGCATCATCGTCGACGGCCTCGAAGGCCTGGCGCTGCACTTTCCGAAGTGCTGCTCACCGGTGCATGGCGATGACATCGTCGGCTTCATCACCCGCGGCCGCGGCGTCACGATTCACCGCAAGGATTGCACGCGGGTGCTCGACTCGGACCCGGCGCGGCGCGTCGAAGCGCGCTGGGACACCGACAGCCGCCAGATGCGGCCCGTCGAGATCCGCGTGCACAGCACCGACACCCCCGGCCTGCTCGCCAGCATGGGCCAGTCGTTCCACAACGCGGGCGTCAACATCAGCGCGGTGAGCTGCAAGACCTACCCGGATCGGCGCGCGGTCAACAACTTCACGGTGCTGGTGAACAACCTCGAGCAGCTCAACAAGGTGATGCACATGATCCGCCGCATCGAGGGCGTCTCTTCGGTCGAGCGGATCGCCGGCTGATTGCGGCGGCGCGCACCACAATGAGGGTCTATTCGAAGAAGGCGGGCATGCCCGGGGCGGTCTCGATCGCTTCGGCGTCGAGCTTCGACGGCCCGGCCTCGCCCCAAAGCAGCCGCAGCGCGTTGCCGCTGTAGATCTTGTCGAGCACCGCTTCGGGCAGCCCGATCGAGTCGATGCGCCAGTCGCCCTGAATCGGGGTGGGCAGGGGAATCTGGCGGTCATTGCTCTCGAACCACCAGAAGTGCACCGCGTAGTACCAGAAGATGTCGATCAGCCGCGGGCGATCCTTGCCCACCGAGCCCAGCATGATGCTGCGCTGGTGGAAGCCCAGATCGGTGCCGAACAGGATGCGATCCTGAAATCGGATGAACAGCGCGCGCACCTTCGCCGGGTCATGACGCCCGATCTCGGGCAGCCGCGCCGCCACGTCGACATAAAGGTTCGGATGCGCCTCCAGGGTGCGCGCCACGTAGTCGATGTCTTCCGGGTTGTTGGCGAGGTGCACGCCGATGAAGATCGTCTCGGGGTGCCGCTCCAGCACGCGGTCGCGCGCTGCCAGCAGCGCCTCACGGCGCGGATACTTCGGATCGGCAAACGACCACTCGGGGTGAACGCCCAACTCGGCCATGCGCTCGTTCTCGGGACCCAACGGCTCGAAGAACGCCTTGGGATCACCGGTGTGGATGAACACCGGGAAGCCCAGTCGGCCGGCCGCCGCCCAGATGGGATCGAGCCGCGGGTCATCGACCGCCATGTACTGGTTGGGATCGTCGGGATCGGGCACCCCAAGGCCGAGCACCTTGGGCACCTTGAGGCAGCGCGCGCCCAGGCGCTTCGCCTCTTCGAGCAGCATGACCTGCCGTTTGGCAAAATCGGGCCGCGCGTACTCGCGCCAGCGCAGGTTGGCGCAGACGATGACCCGCCCGTCCAGCGGCGCCGCGGCATCGAGCGACTCGTCGAGGCCATCGCCGGCCGAGCCGCCCGACAGGTTGACAAACCGGGTGATGCCGATCGACGCCAGCACATCGGCCAGCAGCGGATAATGCTCCGGCGCGGTGTGCACGTGCACGTCGATGACCGGTGCCCGCGCGGCGGCGGTCGAGGCGCCGAACGCCAACACCCACATTGCGCAGAGCCAGGTCTTCACGCGGGGCACCTCGGGGCCGTTCGTGGCCATGTTGCCACGCCCCGTGTCGCGGCGAAAGCGTCGCCCTGACGGGAAGCGCGACAGAAGTGCAATCGCAGGTTTGCGCGGGTCGGAGGGTCGGTTATACTCGCCGAGATGTCCGGCTCGATTCGCTTTCGATTCTGGGGGGTGCGCGGCAGCATTGCGACGCCGGGCCCCAAGACCGTGCGCTACGGTGGCAATACCCCTTGTGTGGAGGTGCACGCCGCCGATCGCATGATGATCTTCGACGGCGGCACCGGCTTGCGCTGCCTGGGCGAAGAGTTGATGCGGCGTGGCAAACGCATCGAAGCCGACCTGTTTTTGACCCATATGCATTGGGATCACATCCAGGGCATCCCGTTCTTCACCCCTGCCTTCCTGCCCGGCAATCGCTTCCGCATGTATGGCGAGCGCAAGGGCGACCAGAGCTTGCGCGACGTGCTCGAAGGCCAGATGACGCACCCGAACTTTCCGGTGCCGCTCTCGGTCATGCGCAGCGAGCTGAGCTTTCACGAGGTCAAATCGGGCGAGGTCATCGACCTGGGCTCGGGCGTCACCGTGCGCACCGCGGCCATGCATCACCCCAATGACTGCCTGGGTCTACGGGTCGAGTACGCCGGGCGGTCGCTGGTCTATACGACCGACACCGAGCACGACCCCGAGTCGGGTGAGCTGGATCAGCATGTGCTCGATCTGGCCAAAGACGCCGACGCGCTGATCTACGACTCGATGTACACCGAGGACGAGTACCGCAACGGCAAGATCGGCTGGGGCCACTCGACCTATACCGAAGCGCTGCGCATCGCGCGCGCGGCGGGCGTGCGCAAGCTGTTCTTCTTCCATCACGACCCGGTGCACGACGACGACTTCCTCGACG
>JAGQJJ010000254.1 GCA_020430675.1 Myxococcales bacterium | reverse complement strand
CACCGCGAGGCCGACGACGCGGCCAAGCGCGCCGGCGCCCTGCTCGGGGGCGAGCACGCCGGCGCGGATCGCCGCGTCGACCGCGACGTCATGGCGCGGCACGGCGGCGGCGGCGTCGATCAGATCGAGCATCGAGGCGATCGACGGCGGCGGCGTGGCGTCGAGGGCCAGGCCGAAGGCTTTGATGCCCTCTTCCACGCGCCCCAACGCCAAGAGTGACCGACCGGCCAGCACGCGCATCTCGGCGCGGGCGCCGGAGCGGTCTTCGGCGCTCACGCAGATGCGCAACGCGCCCTCGGCGCGGTCGAGCCGCAAGAGCAGCCGCGCGGCGGTCAGCGGGTTGACATCGTCGATGGTCTCGCGAGCGCGCAGGGCGCTGAAGGCCCGACCAGGGCGGGCGGCGGCCGCGGTCAACTGCACCAGCGGGTCGGTCGTCGCGCGCAGCCGATCGGCCGAGGCGTTGGCCAGCGCGGTCAAGGCCGCCAGCGCCGAGGGCGTGCGCTTGTCGCGCTCTTTTTGCAGCAGGCCGTTGACCAGGGCGCCGAGCGCAGGCGGGGTGCCGGGCGGCATGGGCGGCACCGACGAGAAGGCGTGGTCGAAAGCGAGCGATTGCGGTTCAGAGAACGGCGGCGCGCCTGAGAGCGCGGCGTAGAGCACCACGCCGGCGGCGTAGAGGTCGACCGCCGGGTCGACGGCGGACTTCTCGTCGACCACCTCGGGCGCTCGGATGACCGCGTCGATCGCCATCGCCGGCGGGGCCAGGCCGTCGATCGAAGCGAAGCCGAAGCCGTCGAGGCCCACGCCGTCGGGGCTCCAATGCACATTCTGCAACGTGAGCGCGCGGTGCACGACGCCGCGGGCATGGGCGTGGGCCAGCACCGAGAACAACGCGCGGGCCAGCTCGACCACCTCGCTCGCCCGCAGCGGCAGCGGATGATCGGCCAGCGGCACCCCGCGGGCGGGCGCGGTGACCACGTAAGGCCGCCGCTCGACCGCGCCCGCGGCCAACGAGCGCGGCACGGCGGCGTGGTCGAGGCGATGCAGCGCGCGCGCGATCGCAGCGACCGGCGTCGGCGGCGTGCCGGGCACGAAGCACTCGCCGGCGGCGCCATGAAACGCGGAGAGCGGGTCGTCGAAGAGGGTGGGCCGCGCGGTGAGGGTCAACAGAACGCGGCGCCCATTGCCGTCGCGCACTTCGTATTGCTGCACGCCGGGCGGGCCTTCGAGCGCGGCGAGGGGTCGGTAGCGGGCCGAGAGCTCGGCGGGCAGGTCGAAGGAGGCCACCTTGGGCGGGGGCCGTTCAGCGGCGCTGAAGGCCGTCGAGGATCATCATGACCAGCGCGCTCGCCGCCGCCGCGGGCTCGCCGATGAGGCCGCCGCCGCTGAGGAAGTCGTAGGCGATGGCCTCGACCGCGCCGATCACCGCCAGGGTGCTCACCGCGGGCTCGATGTCGCGCAGGTTGCCATGCGCTCTTGCGGCGTGGGTCATGGCGATGGCCCGCCGCGCGATCGAGTCGGAGAGCGCGCGCACCGGGCGCCGCGCGCCGACGGCGGGGGCCCGATTCTCCTGGAGGTACAGCAGCAGCACTTCGCGGTGCTGAATGACCAGCGGAGCGAGCTCGAAGGCCACCTGGCGGAACGCGGCCATGGTCTCGGCCCAGGTGCTCGCCCGGGCCAGCGCCTCTTCGCCGCGGGCCAGCGCCATCTCGACCTGCTGCGAGACCGGGTCGAACAACGCGGCCACCAGGTCTTCTTTGTCCTGGTAGTAGCGGTAGAAGCTGCCCTTCGCGACGCCTGCACCCTGGACGATGTCATCGATCGTGACCCGTTCGATGCCCAGGTCGATGAACAGGGGCAGCGCGGCGTCGCGCAGCTGCTTGAGCCGACGGCGCCGATTGCGGGCGCGCTTGCCCTCCTCGGCGCCGGGGCGTTCGATGCGGGGTTCGTCTTCTTGCATGGCGGGAATATGCGGTCAGCTTTCGGTTCGACGCAACTGTTCTCTGCCGGAGAACGCGGGGAACGGCGTCCGCCGAACCCGCCTGGCGGCGATCGGAGCCCGGCGCGAGGTACGCGATTGTCCGCTGCGTTTCTCCCCCTTCGCGTGCGACTGGTGTAAGTTATCGACTGGACGCGCTCGCGAGCGCGCCCGGTTGGAGAGCGAGAGTCGGGGGTTGCCCGTGACGGAGCGCAAGATCGGCCAGCTTGCGGGGCGCGTGCTGGCAGGCCGGTATGAGCTGGTCAAGGTCATCGGTGACGGTGGCATGGGCCGGGTCTATCGCGGGGTGCAGCTCAGCACCGGCGGCCGCGTCGCGATCAAGGTGCTCGACGCCTGGGATCACGACGCGGCGACGGTCAAGCGCTTCCGCTACGAGGCCGAGACCACCGCCTCGCTCTCGCACCCGAACACGGTGCGCATCCTCGATTTCGGCTCCGATGACGATCTGTTCTTCCTGGTCATGGAATACCTGCCAGGCACCGATCTGACGCGCTATCTGCGCCGCGAGGGCCAGTCTGACCCGTTCGTCGCGCATGTGCTGTTGCAGGTGGCGTGCAGCCTGGCCGAAGCCCATAGCCGCGGGCTCGTGCATCGCGACATCAAGCCGAACAACGTGATGCTGCTGCACCACGCGGGGCTGCCGTCGTTTGTGAAGGTGATCGACTTCGGCATCGCGCGCGCCATCGACGGGCCGGGCAACGGCACGATGGGCATCCTCGGCACCATGGGGTACATCGCGCCCGAGCAGATGAAGGATGGCATCCAGCCCGACGCGCGCACCGATCTGTATTCGCTCGGCTGTGTGGCCTACGAGCTCTTGAGCGGGCGGCTGCCTTTTGATGGCATCACCCATAACAGCCCGCCGATGGACGTGCTCGAGGCGCATCTGCGCGGCAAGCCGACGCCGCTGGAGGTGGCGCGGCCGGGCACGCATCCGCGGCTGGCCGAGCTGGTGATGTCGCTGATTCGCAAGGAGCCCGGCGATCGGCCGCCCGCGGCCGGCGAACTGATCGAGCCGCTCTACGACCTGCGCCGCCAGCTCTCGCCCGAGCTGGCCTTTGCGTTTGATACGCCGGTCGTCGGCAGCGCGCCGTCGAAGGCGGCGGCCCAACCGGCGGCGCCCACGCCAGCCGGTACCGCGGCGTATACTTCGCCCGGCTCGCTGAGCGAGCCGCCGAGCGAGCCGGCCGCGGCGTCGTTTGAAGCGCCACCAGCGCCTGATCGCGTCTCGCGGCCGCCGGCCGATCCGTTTGCGGTCGAAGAGGAAGAGGATGACGAAGACGTCATCTCTTCGGTGAGCGCCACGCGCCGCGCACGCCCCGACCAGCGCGGCGAAGACGGCGATGGGGCCGATGACGAGGCCGGCGCCGAGGGCGAGGCGACGACGCCGCCCGATACGGCGACCGAGAGCACCTTCAACGAGCTGCAGGGCCATCTGGCCGACGAGGGCGAGGCCGAAGCGACCGCGGGCAAGACCCAGCGCATCAGCCATCCGCCCGAGGGGGTCGACGCGGTCGAGTGGGCCAAGGAGCAGCTCGAGTCCGAGCCGCCGGCCCCCGCGCCCGCCGCCGACATGCGCGCGACCGCGCCGCTCGCCGCGGTCGCCGACCCACCCACCGGGCCCGCGCCCTGGCTGATGGTCGTCGGCGGCGCGCTGGCCGGCGCCCTGCTCACCTGGCTGTTGTTGCGCGCCGGCTGAGCCGCGCCGCGGAGGTTCCATGTTCACCCAGAGCGTCTGCCTGCTGACCACCAGCCCCCTCACGCTCGACGATCTCAAACCCGCGCTGAAGGACTTCGAGATCCTGGGCCGCACCGAGCCGCAGGCCGACGCACACTGGGCGATCGGCGCGCCGGCGTGGGTGCTGCAGACGCCCGGCGAGCCGCGCGGGCGCATCATCGTCGACGCGCTGGCCGAGCGCTGGCCGGAGAACCTCGGGCGCCCCGACGACACGGCGCTGGCGGCGCACGCGGCGATGGGCGGCTTCGGGCCGGCGGTCTTCCCCGGCTGCCTTGAGCGCGCCGGCACGCAGGCGTGGGTCTGGCGCAAGGCGGGCGACGTGGTGCGCGGCCATCAGGGCTTCGTGCGGCTGCGGCTGGCCTATGCGCCCGATGAAGAAGCGCCGGGGCTGCCCGAGGGCCGCGATCCAAAAGCCGAGCTGTTGCTGCTCACGAAGCTGGCCAGCGCCATCCTCGAACTCAACGGCGTGCGCTGCTTCTTCGACCCGAACGGCGAGTCGCTGCGCCCGGCGAGCATGCTGTGGAAGGCGCTCGACGCCCATGAGAAGGACGGCGAGTGGCCGCTCGACATCTGGACCAATGTGCGCGTCGGGCGGCTGGACGATCAGGGCAAGTGGCTCTTGATGGACAGCGTCGGCCTGAGCCAGCTCGACCTGCCCGACGTGGAGATCTGCTTCCCCGCTGACGTGGCCCCGCTTGAGACCATGGACGCCCTGGTGCGCGATCTGGTCGCCTATCTGGCTGACGAGGGCGACGTGATCAAAGCCGGCGATACCATCGACGGGCCCGGCGGCGACTACGTGGCGATGCGGCTCGAAGAGGGCCTGCAGACGCCGCCCCGACCGACGGTGCGCCTGCTGCCCGCCGGCCTCGATGTGCCCGAGCGCCTCAAGCAGACCGGCGCCAAGGCGGCGAAGATGGCCGGTGAGGGCGCCGAGGTGCAGACCCGCATCGAAGCCGGCGAAGACTGATCGCAACCCTGGACCGGCGGGCGGACTTTTGATTGCGCCGGTTTCTCTGCCCCGCGGACGTGGCGTACACTACGCCGGCATGGCGCGGGGCCACCCGTGAATGCGCATGGATGGCGGGAGAGCATGTCGCTGGTCGAGCCGGCGGAGTGGAGGTGCGTCACCTGTGGGCGCGAGTACGTCGAGCGCGAGGCGGGCGACGTCTGCCCCGAGGACGATACCGTCCTGGTGCCCCGCTCGACGGCCGAACGCTTCGCCGGTGACGCCTTCCTCGGCCGCCGCTTCGCCGATGATTTTCTGATCTTCGACATCCTGGGCCTCGGCGGCTTCGGCGCGGTCTACCGCGCGGTCGAGCCCGCCGCCGGGCGCCAGGTGGCCATCAAGACCATCCGTCCCGGCGCCGAGCGGCACAACGCCGACGCCCGCGCCCGCTTCGCGCAGGAGGCGCGGCTGCTGCGGCAGCTCGACAACCCGCATATCGTGCGCGTGCTGCGCTCGGGCGAGACCGCCGACGGCCTGTACATGGCGCTGGAGCTGGTGCCCGGCCGCTCGCTCAAGCGGGTGATGCGCAGCCACACGGCGCTGTCGCCGCGGCGCGTGGTGCACATCACCGAGCAGATCCTCGACGCGCTTTGCCACGCCCACGCCATGGGCCTGATTCACCGCGACCTCAAGCCGGCCAACGTGCTGGTCGTCGAGCGCGCCGACGACGCGGTGAAGGTGATCGACTTCGGCATCGCCAAGGTTCTGGAAGCCGACGACGAAGACGAGGGGCCAAAGACCGGCACCGGGCTGGTGCTGGGCACGGTGCGCTATATGGCGCCCGAGCAGCTTCGCCAGGGCGGCGTGGTCGGGCCGGCGAGCGATCTGTACGCGGTGGGCATCATGTTCTACGAGATGCTGACCGGCAAGGCGCCGTTCGACGGTTCGCAGGCCGAGATCGCCGCCGCCCACCTCTATCAGCCGGCGCCGCCGCTGCCCGAAGGCGTGGCGCCCGATTCGGTGCGCGACTGGCTGGCCCGGGTGCTGCGCAAGGAGCCGACGGATCGCTTTTCCGATGCGAAGGCGACGCGCGCGGCGCTGATCGCAGCCATGCCGGCCGATGAGACGGCCGAAGATCTGACCATTCCGGTCCGACCCGATCTCGGCGGGCCGCTGGCCGAGGCCGACCGCGAGACCAGCGGCCCGCTGTCGAGCGGCGTCAGCGGGATGGTCAGCGGTTCGCTCGATACCTCGGGCCAAGGCGTCGTGCGCCTGGTCACGCCGGAAGACGGCGCGGCGGACCCGACCGACGGACCGGTCGCCGCGCCGCGCGATGGCTCGACCCTGCCCGGCCATCAACCTCGGGGCATGGCGCCGCCGGTGCCGCAGGCGCGCTCGACGATCGAGTCGCCCGCGCCGGTCGAGTCGTTCACGGCCGCGCTGGCCGATCTGCCCGACCTCGACCCCGGCCTGATCCCGCGGCCAGGCGAGTCGAGCGGCACCATTCAACAGACCCTCGGCGAGCTGGGCCTCGCGCCGCCCGGCGAGGGTCGCCGCCGCCGCTGGCTGGCGCCCGCGGTCGTTGCGCTCGTGCTGCTCGGCGTCGTGCTCTT
>JAGQJJ010000253.1 GCA_020430675.1 Myxococcales bacterium | reverse complement strand
TCGTCGCTGACGGTCGCCCTCGGCGGCGGCGCCTTCGCTTTCGGCGAGGGCAGCGCGCCGCTGACCGCCCTGCGCGACGCCGGCGTGCGCGTGGTGCGCACCAGCGCCGCGCTCGCCGCCGCCGAGCCCGAGCCCGGCGTGCCCCTCTTCGGCTTCTTCGCCCCGCAGACCCTCGATTTTGCCGTCGACCGCGTCGACCCGGCCCAGCCGAGCCTCGCCGGCCTGACCCGCGCCGCGCTGGTGCACCTCGACGCGCCCGAGACCGGCTTTGCGCTGGTCATCGACGCCGGCCGCATCGGCGAAGCGGTGCGCGCCGGCCAGGCCGACCGCGCGCTGGGCGAGGTGCTCGCCGCCCACGAGGCCGTCGCCGCCGTGCGCGCCTTCGCCGCCGCCCGCGGCAGCATGACCCTCCTGGTCACCGCCGCCTTCCGCGCCCAGCCCGCCGGCGCCACGCGCTTCACCGAGAGCAACGACGACGTGACCCTCTTCGCCGAAGGTGCCGGCGCCGCCGACCTGCCTGAGCTGGGCTCGCTCGACCTCGTCGCGGTCACCGCCGCCGCCCGCGCCGCACTCTTCGGCGGCCCCCTCGAACTGCCCACCACGCTGGTGCCCGACGGCGACCTGCGCGACCTGCGCTGGCGCGCTGCCGATCAGCGCTACGTCAGCAACTTCGGCGCTGGCTTCAACAGCCTCACCGGCCTCTCGGTCGACGCCGATGGGCACGGGCTGACGATCGGCCTCTCCGGCGCCTTCGAGCGCCGCGCCGCCGGTACCGGCAACGCGGTCATCGTGCTGGTCGACGCCGACTTCGGCCGCGCCACCGGGCCCAACGCGCTCGACGGCCGCTTCAATGACCTCGACGGCGCCGCCGATCGGGCGCTCAGCCGCTTGAATCTGGCCGCGCCGCCGGTGCCCGGCTTCGGCGCCGACTTCGCTTTTGCGCTCGTTGGGGGCCAGCCCATCCGCTTCAACGCGCCGCCAGCGGCCGGCGAGCTGGTCGCGTTCGGCGGCCTGCGCGGCGTGGCTGATCGCCCCGATGACTTCGCCTGGCTGCCCTCGACGGTGAACATCGCGCCGCAGGCGGTGGCCCTGCCCGGCATGCCCGGCCAGCCCGTCGCCGAGCCCTTGCCCACCCGCGGCCTTGAGGTGTCACTGCCCTGGACGGCGCTCTATCCCGACGGCTTCCCCCAACGCATGCGCATCGGCCTGATCGCGCTGCTCAGCAACGGCGACGACTGCGCCAGCAACCAGTTCCTGCCCGTGCTGCCCAATGACCCCGTCCAGCCTTGCGCGGGCGGCATCAACGCGCTGCCCGCGGTCATCGTCGCCGATCTTGAGCTGAGCCCCGAAGGGGTGCCCGCGGTGCGCAACATCGCGATCTTCCCCTGAGCGGCGCATTTTTTTATTCAATGATTTCGGTGCACTGACGCCGATTTTGCCAAAAAAACGACAGCGGGCACGCAACACTCGGCCGCAACTTGCTGATGGACTTCTTGTCTGGGGCGAAGCGCAAAGACTGCGATTCGGGCCACCAGGCAGGAGGAAATCACCATGTCTCGTCTGTGCGCCCGTGCCGGCATCATGCTTGTCGCCCTCACCCTCACCGCCCTGATCGCGCCCGCCGCGGCGACGCCCGGCCAGTGGCCCACCGCCACCCCGCGGGTGGTTGATCCGGCCATCCCCGTCGAGCCGGCTCTCTCGCCCTTCACCCCCATCGCCGCCCGTGCCGGCTGCGACTCACCCAGCTGCGACCGGGACGATGACGGCGTGCCCGACGCGCGCGATGTCTGCCCCGACGTGCCCGACCCCGAGCAGGCCGACCTCGACGCCGACGGCGTGGGCGACGCCTGCGACGACGACTACACCGGCGATGACGCCGGCGCCTGGCCCGACGAAGCGACCGACGGCGGCGTCGGCGAGGCGTGGGCCGGCGACGGCGGGCTGGCGTTCGACGGTTACAGCGGCGGCTGCGCGATGACCCCGGGCACCGACGCGCCCGCGACCGGGCTGCTGATCGTCGCCTTCCTTGCCCTCTTGGCCCTGCGAGTGCGGCGTCGTTGAGCCGCTCAGCCCTGCGCGTCGTGACGCGCCGCGGTCTCGATGCCCTGGCGGATGGGCACAAACGCCAGCAGCAGCCCGCCGAGCGCAAAAAACGCCAGCACCAGCAGCATCGCCTCACGGCGGCCCACCGCGTCGCTCACCGGCCCGAACGCCATGCCCAGGATGATGGCGAGGCGGCTGAACATGCCCCAGAAGCCGAACATCTGCGCCGATCGGTCGGCCGGCGAGAGCAGCCCGACGACGGTGCGGCTGCTGCTCTGAATGCTGCCGATGCCCGCCCCGGCGATGAGCGAGATGCCGAAGAACACGCTCTTCGGCTCGGCGCTGAACATCTCGGCGATCGCGTGCAGGAAGTAGATCGCCAGAATGCCGGCCATCCACCACACGATGGTCGCGAGCACCGTCGCTTTGGCCCCGAAGCGCGTCTCCAGAAAACCAAAGCCCAGCGCGCCCGCGGCGGCGCTGATCTGCAAGATGATGAACATGACGGTCAGGTCCTTGACCCCCATGTCCAGCTCGCTCGTCGCGTAGATGCCGACAAACTTGATGACCACCTCGAGCCCGGCCATGTAGACCATGAACGCAAAGAAGAACTTGAAGAGAACCGGGTAGTTGCGGGCCACCTGATACGAGGCGCGCAGCTCCTTGAGCCCGGCGCCCATCAACTGCCCGAACGAGGCCTTCTCAAAGCCGGGCTTGGGCCGGCTGCGCTCGCGCACCAGCCAGAAGGTCGGCCGCGAGGCGACCAGGAAGAACACGCCGATCAGCACCATGGCAAAGCGGTTCTGGTCGATATAGGCCGTGAGATCCTTCTCGGGATCGGCGCCGATGGTCGCCAGGATGAGCACCAGGCTCGCCAGCCCGCCGAAATACCCGAGCCCCCAGCCCAGGCCCGAGATGATGCCCATGTTCTTCTTGGTCGCCAGATCGGTCAGAAAGCTGCCGCAGAAGCTCTCGCCGATCATGAAGCTGGCGTTGCTGATGGTGATCAGCACGATCGCCAGCCAGATATTGCCCGGCGCGACGAAGTACAGCACCATCGTCGCCAGCGCGCAGCCGAACGTCGTGTAGGCCAGATAGCGCTTCTTGCCGCCGCTGTAATCGCAGATGGCGCCGACAAAGGGCGAGAGCAGGATGGCCACCACCGTCGAGGCGATCATCGCCACCGACCAGTAGGTGTCGCGGGCCGTCGACTCGGCGGGCACGATATGGGCGACAAAAAACGCCGAGTACACCACCGAGATGACCACCGTGGTGTAGCTGCTATTGGCGAAGTCGTACATCGCCCAGCCGAAGATCTCGCGTTTGCGGACGGGCGGGACGTCGGGCGCGGTGCTCATCGAGACTCCTGCGAGGGCGGTCTACAAACCCCGCTCGGCGCAAATGCGCGCCAGCAGGGCGGCGGTGGCGGCGTCCACGAGGCGCCAGACATGGGCGTAATCCTCGGGGCCTCCATAATACGGGTCGGGCACCTCGGATGGCCCGCCTTGCACCTCATCGAGCAGCCGCGTGATGCGCGCCCGCTCGGCCGGCGTGCGGGCCAGCGCCAGCAGGTCGCGGCGGTTGCTCTCGTCCATCGCCACGAGGTGGTCGAAGCGCACGAAGTCATCGCGCGCCACCTGCCGCGCGCGCTGCCCGCTCAGGTCGACCCCGTGGCGCCGGGCCTCGGCGATGCTGCGCTTGTGCGGCGGCTCGCCGGCATGCCAGTGGCCGGTGCCGGCGCTGTCGATCACGAAGCGATCGGCCAGCCCCGCGGCCTCGACGTGGCGCCGAAACGCGCCCTCGGCCAGCGGCGAGCGGCAGATATTGCCCAGGCAGACAAACAAGACATGCACCGGCGTCACGAGACCCCCAATCGCGCGGCCCGCGGCGCGTACTCGGCGTCGGCCACCAGCCGTGGGCACCGCGCCCGCGCCGCGATCAGCAGGGCGCGCGCCGCGTCCGGGCCCTCGCGGGACGCCACGCGGTCCAGCTCGAAGAAGAACATGCCCAGCGGCGCTTCGGGGTGGGCCAGCAGCCGGTCGAGCAGGCCCGGCACCCGCGCCCGGTCACCCAGCTCGATGGCCAGCGCGCAGACCGAGTTGAGCAGCACCGACCAGCCGGGGCTGTCGGCCGGCTTGTCGGGCAGCGTCGCCAGATCGTGCTGATAGGCCTCGCGATAGCGCCCCAGCGCCCAGTACAGCCGTCCGAGCAGCTCATGCGCTTCGTAGCGGCGATGCGCCAGCTGAACCTGGGCCCCTACCTGGGGCCGATCGAGCAGCGCCAGCGCGCGCTCCAGGGCCTGCGCGGCGGCCTCCATCTGCTCGGCGCGGGCCAGGGTGCGGCCCACCTCGAACCAAAGGTCAGGGTGCTCGGGGTGCTGCACCAACGCCTGCCTGCCCACCGCCAGCGCCTCGGCCGGCGGCGCCGCGGCGCGGGTCAGCGCTTGTATCAGGTGCATCGAGGCCTCGACCAGCGGCCCCGCCCCGCTCGCCACCACGCCCTCGAAGGCGCGCCGCAACGTGGCGACCGCCTCGGGCACGCGCCCGAGCAGCAGGTACTCGCGGCCCAGGTAATAGCGCTGCTGGTGATCGTCGGGCGCCTCGCGCACCGTGGCTTCGATCAGTGGCAGCGACCGCTCGGCCTTCTTGCGCGCCGCGTACAGCGCCGGGTCGTACCCCAGGTGCACCACCTTCAGATCGGCGTAGGGCGTGACCAGCACCTTCGGCGCGTCGGCGTGCATCGCCCCGAAGCGGTTGTGCACGCGGCCCTGATAGCCCAGCCGCGCGTCGTTGGCGAAGAGCCGCACGCTGTAGAACGACGACATCGGCGTGCCATCGAGCCGCGTATTGAGCACCTCCAGGCTGATCGCCTCGTACGGGTGCTGCGGCCCGGGCACCAGCAAGGTGCGCACCCGCTCGGGGTGGGCGCCGGCAAACCGCTCATCGGCGTCGAGCACCGCGATGTATTGCCCGGTCGAGCGCCGCAGCGTCTCGTTGCGCGCCTTTGAGAAGCTGTCACACCACGGAAAGAAGCTGACGGTCGCGCCCAGATCGCGGGCGATCTCGACCGTGCGATCGGTCGAGCCGGTGTCGACGACCACCAGCTCGTCACAGAACCCCCGGGCGCTCTTGATCGCATCGGCGATGAAGTCCTCTTCGTCCTTGACCATCATCGCCAGCGAGAGCAGCGGCCGCGCCGACGCCGTGCGCACCGCGGGCGCGCGCGCCTTGCGGCGCTTCGTGCGCTTGCCGCTCACGCCTGTGTCAGCTCTCGAACGCGGCTTTGAGGCGCTTGCGGATCGGCCCCTCAAGCTTGCCCGGGTCGATGCCCGCCATCTTGGCCAGCATGCCCAGCTTGACCACCACCGAGACCGCGGTGTCGGTGACGTCGATCGAGCCCGAGACCCCGGTCCCGTCGAGCTTCGCCGAGTTGCCCTTCCAGATCGACTTGACGCCGTACTTGGCCATCATCTCTTCAAACGAGGCGATCCGCTTGATCGCCTCGGCGGCGCCCAGGGCATGGCTCTCGGTCACCTTCACATCGGCCATCGCTGCTGCTCCTTGTGGGGTGCGTCCCCGTGTCTTTGCCGCCCGCCGCGCGGGCGCGCCTATATATAGACTTCACGCGCCCGAACTGGTAGTGGACACCTCTCCCGGCGACCGAATCGTCGCCCGCATCCCACGGAGGAACCATGGCCACGCGGATCCTCACCCTCTACTCGACGACGATCGGCAAGAAGGCGGTGATGGCCGTCTCCGGCCTCGTCCTGATCGGGTTCCTCATCGGGCACCTGTCGGGCAACCTGCTGGTCTTCAGTGAGCACGGTCATCAGGCGATCAACGATTACAGCCATTGGCTGCGCGAGTTCGGCCACGGCGTGGTCATCTGGATCGTGCGCGCCGGGCTGCTGGCGGCGGCGCTGGCCCATATCTGGTCGGCCATGTCGCTCACGGCGCACAACCGCGCCGCGCGGCCGGTGCGCTACCAGCGCAAGCAGGACCTGGCGGCGACGCTCTCGTCGAAGACCATGGCCTACGGCGGCATCGCGCTCTTCCTCTACTTCATCTATCACCTGGCCCACTTGACGTTCGGCGTGACGGTGCCCGCCACCGCCGATCAGCTCAAGCTGGTCACCGGTGAGTACACCCCGTTGCCCGAGGGCGTGCGGCTGCTGATCGAGACCGACGTCTACACCAGCATCGTCAGCAGCTTTCAGGAGCCGGCCATCGCCGGGGTCTACATCCTGGCGCAGATCTTC
>JAGQJJ010000252.1 GCA_020430675.1 Myxococcales bacterium | reverse complement strand
GGGCGCGCCGGTCGGGGGGCCGCCACGCAGCACGACAAAATAGGTGTGCAGGTGCCACTTCCACTGGCTCGGCAGCCACGACGTCGAGCCGTCGGCGCGCCGCGGCGGCACGACCGCGCGCAGCTCGTCGATGAGCGGCGCGACATCGACGGTGCCGGGCAGGCGCGCAAAGCGCGACGGCTTGTGGGCCGGATGGGCGCTGCGGGTGTGGGGGCGCTGATACATCGGCTGGAGTGTACGCTCAGCCCGGTTTGCCGTCGACGCGGGGCGACAGCAGCATCGGGCCGTGGCGCAGGGCAAAGCCGGTGAAGGCCAGCGTCCACGCCAAGCCGGCGAGCTGCAGGGCGGCGATGGCATGCGCCGGCGCGAACCAGGGGCCGAAGACGCGGGCCAGCGCGGCGAGGGCCACGAAGGCAAAGAGCGTGAGGGTCGCGGCGTCGGCGCGCAGGGCGCGGCCGGTGTGGCCGCGGGTGACCCGGGCCATCATGCCGATGATCAGACAGCCCATCGCGCCGGCGGTGAGCGCGTGCAGGGCCACGCTTGCGGGCACGACGACCGGCGCCAGAATTGAGACGCCAGCGAGCAACAGGCCCAGACCCAGCCAGCCATAGCCGACAAAGAGGATGGCCAGCATCGGCTCGCGCCAGACCGCCGGCACATGCCATCGGCTCAGGCGGAGCAGGTGGGCGGCGCCGGCGAGCAGGAGCACTGCGGCGGTGCCGGGCGCGGCGGGCCCGATGATCGCCAGCGGCACCGCGGCGGCGGTCGCGAACAGGCTGGTGCGCTCCAGCCACGGCCACGGCGCGCCGACGCCGATGCCGTCGCCAAGGCGACTGCGGGTGAAAAACGGGATGACGCGGCCCCCGATCAGGCCCATCAGCGCGGCGACGAGCAGCACGCCGGCCTGGCGCGGCACCGGAAAGCCAGGACCGTGGCCGCTGGCGTCGAGCTGTTCGAAGAGCGCGCAGAGCGCGAAGGCGCCGATGACCAGCCAGACCGGGTGATTGGCGGCACGGCCGGCGCGCCAGATGGGGCGGGCGATGGCGATTGTCAACGCGAGGAGGAAGCCGCTGACGACCAATGTGGTCGGCAGCCCGGGGCCGATGACCGCTGCGGAGACGCGGCCAGCGAGCCAGAGCGTGACCAGGGCGGCGAGGGGCGGGCCGACGAGCGGGCGCGTCTCGGTCCAGCGCGGCACCGCGGTCAGCAGAAAGCCAGCGATGATGGCGCCGCCGAAGCCGTAGACCATCTCGCGGGCATGCCAGCCCAGGTCGCCCACCGACCACCAGCCGGCCATCGTGCCGGCCCAACCGAGCACGACCGCGGCGGCGTGCAAGGCGCCGAGCAGGAAGAAGGGGCGAAAGCCGAGCCCCGTGCGCCAGACCGAGGGGCGGGCCGTGGCTGGGGTCTCCAGCTCGGCGAGAGAGATGAAGGTGCTCATGGGCAACCTCGGCGATCGCCCGCCCGGGCGTCAGGCCCCGAGCAAGGCGATCAGCTTCTCCTCGCGCGGCGAGCCTTCGGTCGGGCGCACGTCGGCGAGGGTGTAGCGGTCGAGCACGGCGAAGAAGGCGCGGCGCGCCTCGGCGAGGGGCGCGACCAACCCGCAGGCCGGCACGATGGGGCAGGTGTTGCGCACGCCGTCGAAGCACTCGACGAGGTGCAGGTCGGGTTCGATGGCGCGCACGACCTCGCCGATGCCGATGGCCTCGGGCGCGCGGGCCAGGGTCAGCCCGCCGCCGCGGCCGCGGCGCGCGTCGATCCAACCCAGTTGGGCGAGCTGATTGACGACCTTGCCCAGATGGTTGAGCGAGATGTGGAAGGCCTCGGCGATCTCTTCGGTCGAGACGCGGCGCTCGGGGAACGACGCTGCGTAGAGCAGCACGCGCAGGGCGTAGTCGGTGGCCTTGGTCAGTCTCATCTCGTCTCGGCGAGCCGCCTCCGGTTATCGGTCGAGCACGTCGTCGCGCAGCGACTCGGCGGCGTCGGCGACGCCCTTGATCAGCGCCGCGGGCACGCCCAGCTCGGCGAGGGTGGCGCCGAGGTGGTTGACGACATGATCGAAGTGCGAGTCGGTGAGCCCCTGCTCCTTGACCAGCCGCCGGTGCGCGGCGCGCATCGAGCGGTCGGTGTACTTGTTGGGCCCGCCGGTGACCATCGTCAGGAAGCGCTTCTGCTTGAGCATCTGCTTTTCCATGTCGATGCCGGTGAAGAAGTGCGCGATGTGGTCATCGGCGAGAACCTTCGAATAGAACAGCTTGACCGCCGCATCCATCGCCGGCTCGCCGCCGATCTGCTCGTAGACGCTCTTCTCGCTCGCTTCGCTCATTTGGACCCCCTGGTGGCGCGGCCTCGGGTCGCGCTTTTGAATGTGCGTCTTAGATGCACCTTATCGCGCTCGGTGGTCAAGAAATATGAACCGCTCCGCGCGAAATCAACCGCATCTGAAATGCGTGTTTTTCTTGTTGATCGGCGTTCAGGGATCCGCCTGCCAGATGACCTGCACGTCGTGTCGGCGGGCGCGGCCGTCGGCCAGCAGCCGGCCGAGCGCGGCCTGCCAGGGGCCGGCGTTGCGGCCTTCCAACTCGGCGCGGGGCAGACCCAGGCGACGGGCGGCGATCGCCAGCAGCTCGTCTTCGGGCAGCGCCCGGGCGCGGCGCAGAGTGTCGGCGAGGGACAATTCCAGCTCGCCGGGGCTGACCTCGGATGACCGGCGCTCCTGGCGGCGCAAGGCGCTGCGGTCGCGGGGCGCGGGCGCGGCGAGCACCGGGCCGGCGGGCCACCAAAAGCGACCTTCACGACGCAGGCGACCGGCCAGCTCGGCGCGGGCCAGGGCCTTGTCGACCCGCGCGCGCTGCAGGCCGTCATGGCGCATCTGCGGGCCCGACTCGACGATGCGCTGGGTGATCGAGCACAGCGCGGCCGGGGCTTCGGCGGTGACGATGGCCGTGACCAGGTCGGCCTGCGCCGGCTCGCCCAGGTCAGCGAAGCGCGCGGGCACGGTGCCCTGCCAGGGCGTGTAGGCGGGCCATGGTGGATGGACCGCGTCGGCGGCGCGCTCGACGCCGAGGGCGCCGGGTTCGCGGTCGAGCGCGCCCTCGGCGTCGTCGCCTGACGCTTCTTCGGGCTCGACGGCGGCCGCATCGAGGGCCACTTCGATGCGGTCCATCTCGGTCGCCGGATCCTGGTGCCACGCGGCGCTCCAGACGCGGTGCAGCGACCAGCCCAAGCCGGTGAGCACCTCGGGTCGCAGGCGCTCGCGGTCGCGCGTCGAGCGGCTGCCCTGGTCGGTGGTGCCGTCGATGTCGAGGCCCAGCCGGTAGCAGTTCGGGCGGTCGGGGTCGACGACCGCCAGATCGACGATGCAGCCCGCCTCGCCGACCTGCCGGTGCACCGTGTAACCGCGGGCGGCCAAGGCGCGCGAGACGGCCTCTTCAAACTGCGACGGCTGGGCGGGCGCACGCGGGGCGATCGGCAGGTGGCCGTCGCGGGCGTATTCGAGCCACGTCCGCAGCGCGCGAACGCCGGCGGCGTCAGTGCGCCGCACGTCGATGTCTTCGGGGTCGAGGTGGGTGAAGACCACGCAACGGCGGCGGGCGCGGCTGATGAGCACATTGAGGCGCCGTTCGCCGCCTTCGAGGTTCAGCGGGCCGAACTGTGGGTAGACGCGGCCATCGGCGGCGCGGCCGTAGCCGACGCTGACCAGCATCACGTCGCGCTCGTCGCCCTGCACGTTTTCGAGGTTCTTCACGAAGAACGGCTCGTGCACATGGGCGGCGAAGAACGCCTCGAAGCGCCCATCTGCGCGGCGTCGACGCTCGACCGCTTCGCGCAGCGCGTCGGCCTGGGCGCTGCTGAAGGCGACGACGCCCAGGGTCAGCTCGGGCGATTCGGCGGCGTGGCGCAGCACCGCTTCGGCGACGGCCTCGGCCTCGACGGCGTTGGTGCGCGTGCCGCCGCGATCGTAGATGGCGTCGGGCAGAAAGACGCGCGAGAGACCCAGGGCGCCGTCGGCTTTGGGGTCGCGCACCGGGCTTGGGAAGAGCGTCAGGGCATCGCCATAGAAGAGGTGGTTGCTGACCGCGATGAGCGAAGGGTGCCGGCTGCGGTAATGCCACCGCAGCATGCGCACCGGGGCGCCGCCGGCGACAAAGAGGCCAAGCACGCTCTCCAGGTCTGCGGTGCGGTTGGCTTCGCCGTCGAGCAGGTCGCCGCTGTCGATCAGGCGCTCGAAGAAGCGCGTGGGCGGCATCTGGCGGCTGTCACCGACCACGATGACCTGCTGGCCGCGCGCGATGGCGCCGAGCGCGTCGACCGGACGCACCTGGCTGGCTTCATCGAAGACGACCAGGTCGAAACGTGGGCCGGTCGGGGCCAGATAGGACGCGACCGAGCGCGGGCTCATCAGGAAGACGGGCTTGATGGCCTGCACCGCGTCGCCAGCCTCGGCGAGCAGGCGGCGCAGCGGCAGGTGGCGCGTCTTTTTTTCGATCTCGCGGCGCACGAGGCCCATGCCGCCCGCGTGGTCGCGGGGGATGCGCTCGAAGTGGGCGCGGGCGGCGGCGGCGCGGTGGTGGGCGAACATGGCGCGGTCGAGCGTGCGGAAACGTTCAACGGCGTGGTCGAGGCGGGCCAGGTCGAAGTCGGCCAGCGGCGCGCGCTCGGCCTGGGCGGTCTCGACAAGGCCGCGCGCGTAGCTGACCCGCAGCGCGTCGACGAGGCGCGTGCCGGCGGCGGGCCATTCGCTGGCCAGGGTGACGGCGTCGCGCAGGCCCTTGGCGCTGCAGGCGGCCGCGAGCTGGTTATAGGCGCACAGGGCAGGCAGCTCGGGCAGCGTGGCGGCGAAGCGGGCGAGGCGGGCGGCGGTCTCGGCGAAGGCGGCATCAGTGAGGGCCGGGCCGCGCCATTCAAGGCGCTTTTGCACGTCGCGCACGGCGGCCAGTCGAGCGGCTTCGGCCGCGCGGGCGCGCTCGACGGCGGTGCGCAACGCGGCGCGGTCGAAGGGGCGGGCGAGCCGGGCGGCCAGGCCCGCGGGCAGAGCGGCGTCGGCGATGGCCGCGTGCACGTCGGCCAGCCAGTCGGCGGCCGTGCGCAGGCCGCTCGCGTCGGGGTGACGGTCGCGCCAGCGCGTGCGGAACAGGTCAGAGACCGCCGCCGCCTGCTCGATGAGCGCGCGGTGCCGTCGGCGCACGCCGAGCAGGGCGTCGATCAGCGCGAGGCGGTCGCTGTTTTCAGACGGCAACGCGGCGCGGCTCAGCAACACCAGCGTTTGCTTCGCGCGGCGCCAGCGGCCCGAGAGCCAGCGCCACCACTTCGCGCCATAGGTCATGAGGTCGGCGCGGGCTTCAACGAGCTGGGTCGAGGTGGCCAGCAGCTCGTCATTCCAGGCCTCGGGCAGCACCTCGGGGTGGTCGGCGACGCGCGTGTTGATGGCGTCGACCGACTCAAGCGCAGCCTGCACATCGGCCCGGCGGGCGTGCCAATCGGGCGCCGCAGCCTGCAGGCCGTCAATGTCGGGTGCATCGGCCAGCGCGGCCGCTGCTTCGAGCAGCTCCGTGAGTTCAGCGGGCGTCTGGGCGGCGGGCAGATCGAGCGCGCCGGCGAGCACCTGGCGGGTGCGTGCGGCGTCGGCCTCGGCCTTGCGCGCATGGGCAAATGCTTCGGCCAGCGCCTCGGCCTCGGTCGGCGGCAACGAGGTGCGCACGCTGCCGAAGTACGGGTGATCGGCCGGCCGCCCCAGGCGCGCCAACTTGGCCTGCAGCTCGCCCAGACGCTCGATGCGCGCAGCAAAGCCGGCCGCGTCCCAGTCGGCCATCGGCGTGAACGGCAGGCGGGGCAGCGTCTCGGCGTCGGCGATCAGATGCAGCATGCCGATGGCGCCAAACGGCGAGACGCCGCTGCGGCCGATGGGCTCGATCACCGCCGAGCGATAGGCTTCGAGGCGGCGCCGCGCGTGCACCAGCGCCTCGCGATCGGCGGCGGCGTCTTCGCCGAGGCGCGGCCGGCCCAGATCGAGCGTGCGCTTCAGCTCGTCGAGCACGGCGCGTTTGCGGCTCTTGTGGCTGTGCAGCTCAAGGCACGCCGCGCCCAGCCCGACGCGCGCCAGGCGGCGGTGCACCACTTCGAGCGCGGCCATCTTCTCGGCGACAAACAGCACGCGCTTGCCAGTGGCGACGGCCTGGGCGATCAGGTTGGTGATGGTCTGCGACTTGCCGGTGCCGGGCGGGCCCTCGAGCACGAAGGTGCGTCCGGACACGGCGTCGGCGACGGCCCGCAACTGGGAGCCATCGGCCGGCATCGGGCACAAGGCAGCGAGTGCGTCGAG
>JAGQJJ010000251.1 GCA_020430675.1 Myxococcales bacterium | reverse complement strand
ATGATCAGCAGCGTGGGGCCGCGGCGCAGGTCGACGCGGGCGGCGCGGGCGGCGGCTTCGAGCTGGCGCGTACGGCGCGGGCCTTCATCGGGCGCGGCGCGCAGCCAGACGGCGGCGTCGGCGGGCAGCGCGGCGAGGTGCGCGACCAGAGCCTTGAGCGCGGCGGCGTCGTCCCAGGGCGGCATGATCAGCACGTTGCGGGCGGCGGCCTCTTCGACGCGGACCGGGCGCGCATCGGGGCGGAAGCCGTCTTCGGCGCCGGGGGCGATGAAATGCACCGCGGGATCGAAGGCGGCGGTCGCGGGCGGCAGACTTTCGGCGGTGGGCACGACGCCCCAGCGGGCGCGCAAGCGGTCGGCGTCGGGTCCGTCGGGCCAGCGGATTTTGCCTTCGAGCGCGATGTCATCGACCGCGTGGGGCGCAAAGCCGGCGAGGCGCACGCGCAGGGTCCAGTCGTCGAGCGCAAAGTCGGGCGCGTCGAGCGTGACGTCGAAGCCGCCGACGCGATCGAGCACGGCGCGGGCGATGAGCAGGCAGCGATCGGGCAGGCGGCTCGCGGGCATGCCGGGCACGATGATCCCGGCTTCGGCGTGCTGGCCGGCCCACCAGAGCAGACGGCCGAGCCATTTTGCGCCGGGTTTGACGCCGGCGCGCAGCAGGGCGATGTGCTCGCCGTGGGCGCGGGCCAGGCCCAGGTTGACGGCGTGGGCGCGGCCGAGGGCGCGGGGCAGCGCCACGACGCGCAGGTCATCATCGGCGGCCGACTCGGCGCGCAGCCAGGCGGTGGTCTCGGCGTCGGCGGCGTCGGCGACGAGCACCACGTGATGCGGCTCGGGGGTGTGCGCGCGCACCGCGGCGAGCGTGGTCGCCAAGGCGGCGCGGTCGTCGCCGACGATGACCACGCTGGTGCGCCCACGGGCCGCCTGCGCGAGCCCGAAGCGGCCGAGCACTTCGGCCTGCCAGGCGCGGGCGCCGACGTCGAAGAGCGTCTCGCGCTGGTGGCGTCGGTACACAGCCTGCACGGTGGCGCGGTCGAGCACCGGCACGGGCGCGGCGCAGCCGGCGACGGGCAACATGCGCACCGCGCGGCCTTCGGTCAGCGCGAGCAGGCGATCCCAGTCGTCTTCGGCGGCGAGCACCGGCGCGAGGTCGACGCGCTCGGTACGCCAGACGGTGCCGGCGGCGCTCAGCCAGGGTTCGGCGAGCAGGCGCGCGCGGTCGAAGGCCAAGGCGGGTTCGCCGAGGCGCGGCGCGACGACGAGGTCTTCTTCCGCCTCGGCCAGCGCGGCGGCGGCGCGGGCCAGGTGACCCGGCAGCAGGCCGGTCCCTTCGTCGATCCAGCAGGCGAGCGGCGTGGTGATCTCGACCGGATCGGTCCCGTTGATGACCCGCACCTCGACGGGCGCATAGCGTTGGCGTTGCACGCTGGCCAGCGCCGCGGCGGCGGTCGAGCGACACAGCACCGTGATCGCCGGGCCCGTCTCGGGCGGAGGCGCAGGCAAGACAGGCGGCGTGTAGAGCGGCTCGAGCAGCCGGCGCCGCATGGCGGCCACGTCGACCTTGGGCCCGCCGCGCCCCAGCGCTTGAGCCAATTGCCCCGCGGCCTGCGCCGACTCATCGTCGGTCGGGTCGAGGCGCGCCGCCTGACAGAGCGCGGCGAGGGCCAGCTCGGGGTCGCCGCCGTGGCGATGGGCCAGACCGCGCAGCAGGGCGACGTCGAACGTCAGGCCGTACGCATTCTGGTACGTCACCGCCCGCTGCTCGGCCTCGCTGGCCTTGCCGGCGGTCAGCGCGGCGCGGCCGGCGCGGCGCAGCTCGGCGGTGGCGTCGATGCGGGCGCGCAGCGTCTCGGTCAGCGTGTGCGGCAACGGCTGCGCGGCGACGAACTCGGCCAGCGCGTTCTCGGCGCCGGTCACATCGCCCCGCCCCAGATGCGCGATGATCCGCGCTTCGGTCGCCGCCGGATCGGCCGCCGCTTCGGCCACCGCGGCGAGCAGGCCCAGCGCGTTGTGGTGGTCCTGGTAGTCCGACAGATTGCGCGCCATGCGCAGCAGGGCCCGGCGCGTCGAGGCGGCGGGCATCGACCAGTCGTAGCGCGGAAACAGGCGCTCCAGGGCGTGCCGCGCCAGGTGCCGGCGGATGATCTTCGAGTCGAAGCTGAGGTCGACAAAGCTGCCCCACGACGTGCCGCCCTCGTGCTTGCGGTAGCGGTATACAACGGCGTCGAGCTTGCGCACCGTCGTGCCATCGAGCAGGCGCGTCCACAGCTCGTAGTCCTGGGCGCGCACGAACTCGGGGTCGTACGGGCCGAGCGCGCCCTCGGGCGTCACGCCTTCATACAAGGCCCGTCGCGTCGCGGTGCCGCCGTCGGGCACGCACGAGCCGAAGAGCTTGGCGCCCAGCAGCAAGGCGTCACGGCCCGTCCAGTCGTCGGGGCGAAAGACGTTCAGGTCGCGCCCGGTGTCGCCGTCGAAGATCTGCAGGTCGCCATAGAGCACGTCAATCTGCGGTTCGGCGCGCAGAATGGCGTCGTAGCGGCGCAGCAGGCCGGGCACGAGCAGATCGTCGTCGGCCATCCACAGCACGAACTCGCCGCGGGCCTCGGCGATGGCCCGGTTGCGGGTGGGCGAGCGGCCTTGGTTCTGCGGGCTGCGGAAGAAGCGCACGCGCCGGTCGGCGGCGGCATAGCGGCGCACGATCTCAGGCGTGGCGTCGGTCGAGCCGTCGTCGGAGATGATCAGCTCGAAGTCGGCGAAGTCCTGCCCGAGCGCGCTCTCGATGGCCTCGCCGATGAGGTCGGCGCGGTTGTATGCGGCCATCAACACCGAGAAGCGCGGGGCGCCTTCAACGACTGGCGCTTCGACCGGCGACGCGATCTCCTCGGGCGCCGCGCCCAGCTCGGCCAGCCAGGCGTCGGTCAGCGCGATCGCCGCGGCGACATCGCCCCCGACCAGGTGGGCGCGCAACGTCTGAAGGCGCCCGATCGGCGACGCCCCCCCGGGCGCCTCCACGGCGGCCGATCGACCCTTCTTCTCCTTGCGCCTCGCCATCGCCGGGCACCGTAAACCGGCGGACGGACGCGATCAATCTCACCGGCTCGGCTTGCGTCGAAGCCCGGGTTCTGGTTAATCGCGATCGGGATGTGCGCGCCGAGAGTATGAATATGAGACGGTTTTATCTATTGGGCCTGCTCGCCATGCTGGCCGGGGCGACGCTCGCGTGCAGCGAGGACGACACCGGCGAGCGCACCTTGATTCCACAGCGCCGAGGCGAGAAGGGCGAGTCGTGCCGGGCGCGCAATGATTGTCGCGATGGCCTTGCCTGCGTGCGCGATGTCTGCGTCGTCGACGAGTTCGACATCGCGCCGAGCGCCAGGAGCTGTGACGTCATCCAATGCAATGACGTGTCGGATTGCCTGCACATCGCCGAGGGCTGCGAAGAACTGCAGGTGGCCTGCACGCGCGGCAATACCGCGGCCTGCGAGTCGTTCGAGCGCGCCTGCAACTTCGCCTGCGAGACCAACCGCTGCGAGCCGCGATGCGTCGATGATGCGCTCTGCCCGCCCGGCTGGACCTGCCGCGACGGGCAATGCAGCGAGTGCGCGGGCAACGGGGACTGCGACGCCGGCGAGCGCTGCCTGCGCGGGCGGTGCATCGAGCCCTGCCGCACCGATCTGGACTGCCCGCTGTTCCACACCTGCCGCGACGGCGAGTGCCTCGACACCGGATGCACCGCCGATCGCGAGTGCGTGGCGCTGCTGCGCAACGTCGACGCGCAGTGCATCGAAGGCCGCTGCACCGCGCCCTGCCAGGCCGACACCGACTGCGATGACCCCGATGATTACGGCTTCAACAAATGTGTCGACCAGCGCTGCCAGCACGTGGGCTGCGAGAGCGCGGGCGAGTGCCGGGCGCGCCTGTATGGCGACGCCCCGGTGCCCGACGGGGTGCTGGAGGTGGTCTGCCGCGAGGCCGAGCCCAACGAAACCCCCCTGAGCGTTCCGCCGCCCTCACCGCCGGTGCCCGATTGCGAAGGCGGGCAGTTCCGCTGCGACGACGGCGGCTGCATCGACGCGGCGGCGCAATGCAACGGCGTGCGCGATTGCGTGGACGGGTCGGACGAGATCGCCTGTGATTGAGTCGCGGGCCGAGCGCCTGCTCGGCCATCGGCGCCTGCCCGTCTTCGCCGCCCTGCTCGCCGCCCTGCTCTGCGCGCCGGCGCTCTTCACCGGCTGGCTGCACGATGACTGGGTGCAGCAGGCCATGCTGCGCGGCCTCGACGTCGCCCTGCCCCACCAACGCCCGCTGACGCATTTTTTTGCCTTTTTGGAGGGCGATCCGGCGGTGACCGGCGCCCTGCGCGACGTGGGGGTGATGCCCTGGTGGACGCCGCTCGACCTGCGGCTCTGCTTCTTTCGCCCGGTGACGGTGCTCACCCACCTGTTCGACCACGCCGTCGCGCCCGGCTCGCCGGTCCTTGCCCACGCCCATAACCTGCTCTGGCTGGCGCTGGTGGTGCTGCTCGCCGCGCGCCTGTTCGGCCGGCTGTTGCCCACGCCGGCGGTCGCCGGGCTGGCGACGCTGATGTACGCCGTCGACGAGTCGCACGGCATGCCGGCGGCGTGGGTGGCCAATCGCAACGCGCTGATCGCAACCGCGCTCGGGCTGCTGACGGTTTGGCTGCACCTGCGCTGGCGGCGCGACGGACGCATCGCGGCGGCGTTTGCCGCGCCGGTGATGCTGGCCCTGGCGCTGCTCTCGGCCGAGGGCGCCATCGCGACCACCGCCTGGCTCTTTGCGTTTGCCGTGTGGCTCGACGCCGGCCCGCGCCGCGCCCGCCTGCTCAGCCTGGTCCCCTATGCGTTGGTGGTGATCGTCTGGCGGGCGATCTACAGCGCGCTCGGCTACGGGGCGAACGGCTCGGGCTTCTATATCGACCCGCTGCGCGAGCCGCTCGCGTTTGTCGGCGCCATGCTGGTGCGCGCGCCGGTGCTGCTGGCCGACCAGTTCCTGACGCTGCCTTCGACGCCGGTGACCTTTCTGGAGCAGCCCGGCCAGATCGCCGCCGCGCTGTTTGCGCTGGGGCTGCTGTTGACGCTGGCCCGCTTCGCATGGCGGCGGCTGCGCGGCGACGCGACGGCGGCGTTTTTTGCGACGGGCCTGCTGCTCTCGGTGGTGCCGATCTGCGCGGTCTTCCCCGCCAACCGGGTGCTCTGGTTTGTCGGCTTCGGCGGCGCGGGGCTGGTCGCGCTCTTGCTGCGCCGGCTGGGCGTGCTGCTTTTGCGACCAACCGAGGCGCCGACACCGGGTCGCGGGGCGCGCACGCTGGGCCGCGGGCTCGCCGCCCTGCATCTGGGCCTCGCCGCGCTGCTGCTGCCCGCCAACGCGCTCAGCGTCGCCTGGATGGACCGCACGCTGTTCGACCCGTGCGCCGCCGACATCCCGTTTGCGCCCGAACTGGCCGAGCAGACGGTGGTGCTGATCAACTCGCATGAGCTGTGCGCCAGCTACGCCCGCTTCCGGCGCGCGGTGCGGGGCCAGCCGGTGCCCGGCCATGTGCGCTTGCTGGCGTCGCGCTTCGCCGATGTCGACGTGCTGGGCGTCGACGCGCACACGATCGAGTTGCGTCCGGCCGGCGGCTTTCACGCGCATCCGGCCGACCGCTTCCTGCGGCGGCCGACCGATTCGTTGCCGCTGGGCCAGATCATCGACCTGCCCGGCCTGCGGGTGACGGTGACCGCGGTTGATGACGCGGGCGTGGTCACCGCGATCGAAGCGCGGTTTGACGTGCCGCTGACCGATCCGTCGCTGGTGTGGCGCGTGACGCGCAACAATCGGCTCGAACCCTTCACCCCACCCGAACCCGGCGCACACATCCGCGTGCCCGCGGTCCTGTTCTGAGGAGGCCCGCCTTGGCGCGACGCCATTGGCTGTTCAAGTCCGAGCCCGACGTCTACGGCTTTGCGCACCTGCTCGCCGAGCCCGACCGCACGACGTTGTGGGACGGCGTGCGCAATTATCAGGCGCGCAACCTGCTGCGCGATGAAGTGCAGGTCGGCGACCTGGTGCTGTTCTACCACTCGCAGAGCGACCCGCCGCATGTGGCCGGCGTCTGCGAGGTGGTGCGCGCGGGCTACCCCGACCCGACGCAGTTCGACCCGGCCAGCAAGTACCACGACGAGAAGGCCACGCCCGCAGCGCCGCGCTGGTTCGTGGTCGATGTGCGCGCGGTGGCCCCGCTGATGCGGCCGGTGGCGCTGGCCGAGCTCAAGGCCGATCCGCGCCTCGAAGGGCTGCTGGTCATCCGCAAGGGCCAGCGCCTCAGCGTGATG
>JAGQJJ010000250.1 GCA_020430675.1 Myxococcales bacterium | reverse complement strand
CCCCGACCTGCACGTCGACGGCACCTACCTGCGCAATACGATGACGGTCGACTACATCGACGTGAACGATCCGTGCCTGCTCGCCGAGCGCTGCGTGCGCGGCGAGGGCCGCCGCAAGATCCTGCGCTTCGGCACCCGCATCGCCAACCTGGGCAATGAAGACCTGCAGCTCGGCCGGCCGTCCGAAGACAACCCGCTGTGGACGTGGAACGAATGCCACGGCCACTTCCACTTCGCGAGCTACGCGGCGTATGACCTGTACGACGTCGACGCCGACGAGACGCTGCCCATCGGCGCCAAGAACGGCTTCTCGGTCATCGACATCGGCGTCTATGACGCGAGCATCGCGGTCAACGGCTGCCGCGGCTACAACGCCAACAACCAGGGCATCACCGCCGGCTGCCAGGACACCTACAGCCGCGGCCTGCAATGCCAGTGGATCGACATCACCGACGTCGACGACGGGCTCTACGAGCTGGTGGTGACGACCAACCCCGAGGGCGACATCGCCGAGCTGTCGTACGACAACAACTCGGCGCGCGTGCGGTTCAACCTGGAAGGCGACAGCGTGCAGCTCGCCGACGCGCCGCCGAAGGCCCCGTGATCCGGCGGCTTGCCGCGCTGCTGATCGGCCTGCCCGCGCTGGCGCTGGCCCATGGCGGGCAACCCTCGGTCACCGCGCTGCGCTTCCCCGCTGCGCTGCCCGGCGCCGTCTGGGCGGTCACCGACAACCAGGGCGTCTACACCTGGCACGATCGCCAGACGGCGTGGCTCTGCGAAGACGCCGCCGCCCCCGGCGCGGGCGTGCTCGATGTCGCGGTGCTCGATGACGCCGGGCAGCGCTTCCTGCTGCTGACCGAAGCCGGCCTGTTTGCCACCGATGACGGCGGCTGCCGCTTCCACACCGCGCCGCCCGCGCTGGCGGAGCAGACGGTCACCGCGCTCTCGGCGCACCCGACGCGGCGCGGTGAGGTGGTCGCGGTGACGCAGACCTTCGGCGCCGAGAACGACGCCTGGTGGTCCATCGATGGCGGCGGCACCTGGCATGCGGTCGGGCTGGCCCAACGCGGCCGCTTCGTCGCCTTGCTGCGCAGCGAGGCCGATCCCGAGCGCCTCTACGCCATCCACGACCGCGGCGGCTGGAGCAGCGCCGACGGCGGCCGCACGTTTTTGCCCATGCCGCTCGGGCCGCCCGAGGTCGACGTGCCCGCCTCCGAGATTCGCCTGCTCGCGGCGCCTCCCGGCGGTCCCGGCCGCGTCTTCATCGCCGCCGAGACCTTTCCCGAGACGCTCGTCTTCGCCAGCGACGACGCGGGCGCGACCTGGCGGCAAGCGCTCTCGATCGCCGACCTGGACCTGCGGCTGGCGTTTGATCAGGCCGGCCGCGAGGGCCTGCTGATCAGCCCCTTCGAAGGCGCGCGGCGCACGATGGACGGCGGCCGCACCTGGACGCCCGAGCCCTTGCCGGTCGACCGGCTCACACGCATCGCCCGCGAACCCGGGCGCAACCGACTCTGGGGGGCGACCGGGCTGTTTTTCGGCGGGCCGTGGGCGCTTGGGTACAGCGATGACTTCGGCCGCACCTGGACGCCCGCGCTTGGGCGCTTTGAAGATGTCGACGCCCGCTGGATTTGCGGCGAAGGCGCGCCCACCGCGCGGTGTTGCGGCTCGCTGTGCCCCGGCCTGCCGCCCGAAGGCGCCTGCGGGCAGGCAGCCGATCCTGAGCGAATGGCCTGCGCCACCCCCCCGGGCCCGTCTTTGCCGCCGCTGCCCGACGCCGGCCCCGACGCCGCCGCGCCCGATGCGATGGCGGTCGATGCCGCGGTGCACGCCGCCCCCGATGCCGCGCCCGATGTGGTCGTTGACGCCGCGCCCGATGTCGCCCCCGATGCGCAGCCCGTCGATGCGGCCCCCGACGCCGCGCCCGACGCTCGCGAGATCGCCGACGCCCGCCCCGACCAGCGCCCGCCGCTCGACCAGAACCTGGCCCCCGACACCGAGGTCGTGCCGGTCGCGCCCCGCACTGGCGACGACGGCTGTCAGCAAGGCCGCGCCGCGCCGCCGCCGTTGTTCCTGCTCGTGCTCCTGCTCGCCCTGCGCCGCCGCCGGGTTTGAGGGGAACTTCCGTTTATTCAATCGGTCCACTCCCGGTCCGCATTTTTTTCGTCAGTTGACAGATCGTCGCCCGCAGACGGCCGTTTGGCCGCGCAGAGCTGACCACGGTCCACTGACCGCCACCTGGAGGATGCCCCGATGAGCTTTCGCCGCGCCCTGCGCACCGTGACCTGTGCCCTCGCCCTCGCCGGCCTCTCGACGCCGGCCTTCGCTTCACCCGCCGCGCTGCCCGCCCCCGTCAAGGAGCAGCCCGCCCAGGTCGCCTGGGCGCCCGCGGTGAAGCCCAAAGCCCTCAGCGAGAACGTCCAGAAAGGCCTCGACTGGCTCGTCGCCCACCAGCTCAACGATGGCGGCTGGGGCCAGGGCGAAGAGTCGGCCAATATGGGCAGCGCGATGGCCGGCATCGCCGGGCAGTCGAACGTCGCCGACACCTGCATGTCGGCCCTGGCCCTGCTGCGCGCCGGCAGCACGCCCACCGAAGGCGCGCACGCCAAGAACATCAACCGCGGCATCGACTTCGTGCTCGGCCAGATCGAAGCCAGCGACGAAAACTCGCTCTCGGTGACGTCGATCAACGGCACCCGCGTCCAGGCCAAGATCGGCCCCAACGTCGACACCTTCCTCAGCGCCCAGATGCTCGCCGAGGTCGACGGCAAGATGGGCGACCCCGACCGCAACGCGCGCGTGCGCAAGGCGCTCGACAAGGTGCTGGCCAAGATGGAGAAGAACCAGCGCGATGACGGCGGCTACGCGGGCAACGCCTGGGCGCCGGCGCTCTCGCAGGCCATCGCCACCAAGGGCGTCAACCGTGCGGCGCAGAAGGGCGCCAAGGTCAGCAAGCAGCTCCGCGTGCGCAGCGAGGGCTGGGCGAAGCGCAAGTTCAACGCCGAGGCCAAGAGCTTCGACGGCGCCGACTCGGCGGGCGTCGGGCTCTACGCCGCCGCCGCCAGCGTGGGCGGGCTCGCCGATTCAAACGCCACCAACGCCGCCGAAGAGGTGCACCTGGAGAAGGTCGCCCGCGAGTCGCCCGATGAGGCCGTCCGCGCCAACGCCAAGGCCGACCTCGACCGCATCGCCGAGACGCGCCAGGCGCAGACCGCCGCGCAGAACGCGCTGGTGGCCAAGATGAGCGACCAGCAGTTCATGGCCGGCTTCGGCAGCAACGGCGGCGAGGAGTTCCTCTCGTACATGCTGGTCAGCGAGAGCCTGGTGGCCAAGGGCGGCACCGAGTGGAAGGAGTGGGACGCGACCATGGCCCGCAACCTGGGCCATGTGCAGAACAAAGACGGCAGTTGGACGGGCCACCACTGCATCACCGGCCGCAACTTCTGCACCGCCGCCGCCCTGCTCGTGCTGATGGCCGACCGCGCCCCGATGCCGCTCGCCAAGGAGCTGCGCCGCGGTTGATGTTTTCGCGAGCGCCCGGCTCGGGCAATATCGCCCGGTGGTGCAGCTCAGCGTCGATCCCAATCCCAACCTGCCCGTGCCGGTGGCGCACGCCGATGAGGACTTCATCGTGCTGGCCAAGCCGGCGGGCCTGGTCACTCAGCCCGGCGTCGGCCATACCCGCGACACGGTGCTCAACGCCGCCTTCGCGCTGCATGGCCCGCGGCTGCAAAATCTTGGAAAAGCGCGTGATTTCGGTCTTTTGCACCGCCTCGACCGGCCGACGAGCGGCCTGGTGGTCGTCGCGCTGACGCCCGAGGCCTACGACAACCTGCGGGCGCAATTTGCCGAGCGGCGCGTCGAGAAGACCTATCTGGCGCTGGTGCACGGCGCGCCGAAGCCGCCCTCGGGCATCGAGCGCACGCCTCTGCGCGAGGCGCGGGTGCGGGGCCGCAAGCGCGCGGTGCTCGGTGAAGGCCGGGGCGCGCAGCCGGCGGTGACGCGCTTTCACACGCTGGTCTCGGCGCGAGGCGTCGCGTTGCTCGTCTGCGAGCCGCAGACGGGTCGGCTGCACCAGATCCGCGCCCATCTGGCCCATCGCGGACATCCGGTCATCGGCGACCACGAGTACGGCCCGCCGCACCCGCTCGACCGTGCACTGGGCCGCGATCGCCTGTGGCTGCACGCCGCCGGGCTGCGGTTCGCCCATCCGCGCACCGGGCGGCGCATCGAGGTGATCGCACCCATCCCAGCAGAACTTAAGGAGTTTCTTGTGCAGATGGGCATCGCGCCCCCACGGGCGTGGCGATGAGGCGGCTGTTTGCGCTGGCGTTGGTCTGTGGCCTCGTGGCGCCAGCGAACGCGCAGGCGCCGGCCGGGCCGCAGTATGAATGGCAGCAGGTCTTCAAGGCGCTGCTGAGCACCGGCCTCATCCTCGACGCGCGCCCCGACGGCAAGCGCATCGCTTTCGTGCGCATTCACCGCTTCCCCGTCTTTGTCAAAGACGAACCGCTGCCCACCTTCCCCAACGCGGTGCACTTCACCACCGCCGAGGACGTGGTGCGCCGCGAGGTGCTGCTCGAACCGGGCGACATCTTCGACCGCGAGCGCCTGGCCGAAACCGCACGCAACCTACGAGAATTGCACATCTTCAGCGTGGTCGCCTGCGTGCCGGTGCGCGCCGAGAAGGCCAATGAGGTGGGCCTGCTGGTCGTCACCCGCGACCTTTGGAGCCTGCGCCTTGAGACGCGCTTTCAGACGACCGATGGCTTCATCGATCAGCTTCGCGTGCAGTTGACCGAGCGCAACCTGTTCGGCCGCAACAAGCGCGCCTCGCTGCGCTTCGACCTGCTGCCGCTGACGTTCTCGACCGGCGCGATCTACGTCGACCCGCGCCTCGCCGGCGAGTCGCTGCGCCTGCTGACCAGCGCCGACGTGATCTTCACCCGCGCCGACGCGGCCCATGACGGCGTGAAGCTGCTGTTCGACCTGGCCCGCCCGTTCTACGACCTGCGCCAGCCGTGGGGCTTCGACCTGCAACTGGAGTACGACGACGTCGTGACCCGGCAGGTGCAGCAAGGCAAGGTGCTCGGCTACGACGCGCCCGAGACCACCGAGGTCGAGGCCATTCCGCGGGTGTTCTCGGACCGGCTGCTGATCGTTCAGGGCACGGCCGACATGCAGCGCGGCGAGTCGGTGATCGCCCGCTTGTCGCTCGGCGCGGGCTACCTCGGCCGCACCGTCGAGGCCCATGACGAGGCGCGGCTCGAAGCGGTCGACGCGGTGGCCGGCGCGGCGTTTGCCCGCGACGTGCTGCCCAGCGAGCTGCATTGGGTCTATCCGGTGATGACGTTCTCGGTCTTTGCCGCGCGGTATCGCACCTATACCAATCTGTCGGGCTTCGGGCTGAGCGAAGACGTGCGGCTCGGGCCCTCGGTGTCGTTCACCGCGCGCCAATCGCTGCGCGCGCTCGGCGCCGATGAAGATACGCTCTCGGTGCAGGGCTACGCGACGTGGCGCGAGGATTGGGCCGGCGACGGGCTGATCGAAGCGGCGTTTGGCGGGCGGGCGCGACTCCGCTACGGCCGGCCGTCGAACTGGATCGATCGCACCGGCCTGCTGCGCGCCCGGGGCGCCACGCCGACGCTCGGTTTCGGACGCTTTGTGGCGCGCGCCGACTGGCTGCTCAACCGCGATCACCTGACCCCGCCGCTGGTCACCCTGGGCGGCGACAATGGCCTGCGCGCTTATGGAAGTCAGGCGATCTATGGCTTCGGGGTGGATCGCATCCGCACCAACATCGAGTATCGCACGCCGCCTTTTGTCTATAGTTTCCTGCATTTGGGCGCGGTGGCCTTCTTCGATGCCGGCGGGCTCCTGCCGCGCGAAGGCGCGGCGATCTGGCGCCACGGCGCCGGGTTGGGGCTGCGCATGGTGGTGCCGCAGGCCAGCCGCTTCGCCTATCGCCTCGACCTGGGCGTGCCCACCGATGGCAGCACCGGGTTTGCGGTGAGCCTGAGCTTCGAGACCGGCCAGGCGGTGCCGCTGACGCCGGCCGAAGACGCGCTGTACGAAGAGAGCGTGGGCGGCCTGTTCAACCAGCCATGAGCCCCGCCGAGCGGGCATTTGCCGAGGCCCATCTGGGTCCGCTGACCGAGGTGGTCGGTGTGGGCTGGCCGGGCGGCCCGAACCGCGTGTGGCGGTTGGTCGGCGGGCGCGGCACGGCCTACTTCAAAGGTTTTGCCGGTCAACGCGCCTTCGATCGCGAACGCCGCGCGCTGGCGGATTGGGGGCCCGCGCTGCCCGCCGCGCCACGGGTGCTGGCCGCCGATGATG
>JAGQJJ010000249.1 GCA_020430675.1 Myxococcales bacterium | reverse complement strand
ACCGTCGCCGGCGTCTCTGCGCGTGACTTCGCTGACGTCGACGAGGGCGACTACCACGTGCAGGACGTCAACCTGTTCTGGCTCGACCTGCGACTCGACGCGGCAGCGCGCGCGGCGCGCTGAGCGCGTCAGCCCATCTTGATGACGTTCTCGATCAAGCGCCGGGACATGCCGGTGAACTCGGCGAAGCGGTCGAGGCGTTCTTCGGCGTAGGCCAGGTTGATCACGGCCAGGTCCAGGTCGCACAGCTTGATGAAGCTGGCCGACTTGCTCGCCAGCTCGGCCGAGTCCTTGATCTCATCCGCCATGGCCGTGAGCATGCCGGTGCGGATGATGCTCATCACGCCTTCGACAAACTTCGGGTCGATGCCCTGCACGACGTGCACCTTGCCAATGCGCGCGCGGCTCTCGAAGTAGCTCTCGCCGTACTCGCCGCTGCAGAGCTCCTGCAAATAACGGTGATGCGTCTTCTTGAGTGCGTCGACCCGGCCCTCGATGATCTTGGCCGTCGCTTCGAGGGCGCCGAGGGTGTTGTAGAAGTGGTCGGTGATCTGGGGCCCGCGCGCCTCAACCACCGACTTCAGGCTCGCCAGATTCGCCGCGTCTTCAGCGGAGAATTCGACGAAAGCCTTGAGTCGCTCAAACTCTTCGTATGGGACCGACATCGGACCTCTCTTTGTCGCGCCGTTGGGAGCAGTGGGTCGCTCCCGCGATGGGTTGCCCCTAATACCTACCAAAAACCAGCAGAGTCGAAAACCGAAAATAAGTATAAAAACGCGGGGTGGCTGTAGGTCCCGTGGGGCCTTTGTGCCAGGGCATCGCGGGATCGCGATCGGGGCGAAAAAAGGCGTCAGACGCCGGCGAGATCCTTGAGATCGGCCTCGGCGCCGTCGCGGATCAGCTTGATGGTGGCGCGGCGCAGGCGGCGCTTGCTGGCGGCAAACGCGCTCGGCGAGAGGCGGGCGAGGTCGGCGGCGATCGCGTTGACCGTCGCGGCAAACTGATCGGCGGGCACGACGCGGTCGAGGTAACCGACCCGGGCGGCCTCTTCGGGCGGGAAGACCTGGCCAAACAGCAGCGCCTCGGTCAACCGACGCGGATCGAGGCGGTCGCGGGCCAGCTCGACGGCAAGCAGCGGGGTGGGCAGCTCGATGGCGACCTCGTTGAGCCCCACCTTGAACTCGCCTGCGACGCCGATGCGCACGTCGCCCGAGAGCACGAGCAGCGCGCCGCCGGCGATGGCGTGGCCGGTGCAGGCGATGACCACCGGACGCGGGAAGCCGTAGATGCGCATGAACAGGTCGCCGCCCGCGGTGAGCAGCGCCTTGAGCGGGCCGGGGCCCGACATCATCACCTTCAGGTCGAACCCGGCCGAGAAGCGGCCCGGCCGACCCCAGATGACCACCGCGCGGGCTTCGGCTTCGGCGCGATCGAGGGCGGCGTTGAACGCGGTGATCAGGTCATGGCCCAGCGCGTTGACCTTGCCGTCATCGAGCGTGATGTGGGCGACCTTGCCTTCGAGGGCGTAACGAACGATTTCGGACATCGAGGGACTCCTCGCCGTGGGACGGGGCAACATAGCAGCCTGGGGGATGGGCAAGAAGTGCTTCAGTCCGCCCAGATCGAGGGGATGGCGTCGCCGCGGCCCTTGTCGCGGGCCAGGCAGCGGGCGGCGAGGTAACCCGAGAGCAGCACGCCGACCACGCCATGGCCGGCGCGCGCCGAGGCGCCGCAGAAGTACAGGTCGCGCAGGGGGCCGCGATAGCCCGGCCGCCGGTCGAGGAACTGGTCGGGCGTGGCGGCGAGGCCGTAGCCGGTGCCGTCCTTGGCCCGGGTGAAACGCGCATGGGTCACCGGCGTGGCCGACTCGCGATAGACGATGCGCTGCTTGGTGCCGGGGAAGAGTCCGTCGAGGCGGTCGATCAGGTTCTCTTCGATGGCCGCCTTGCGCGCCCGATATTGCTCGTCGTTCTTGTAGCCCCACTTGGTGGCGGCCTCGGGTTCAACGCCCCAGCGCTTCAGCTCGCCGGGCAGCAGGGTCATGACCTCAAGCGAGCTGATGCCGGCCGGCGCGTGATGCTGCGAGCCGGGATCCTTGATCGAGGCGCTGGTGATGTAGGCGGCGCGCGGGCGCATCTCGGGGTCTTTGCGCAGCTCGTCGTACAACTGGTCGAAGTCGTACATGTCGTACTGCCAATAATTGGTGGTCTGCATGCCGTCCTGACGCAGATCGCCCTCGATGCCCAGCACGGTCATGAAGATGGCTTCGGCCATGCGGAACTTCTTGGCTTTGGCCGCCCACTCGCCGGGCAGCGCGCCCGGCTCGATGAGGTGCAGCAGCGTCGCGGTCAGGTCGGCGTTGCTGATCACCGCACCGGCGCGCACCGTCTGGGTCTTGTTGTGGCGCGCTTCGGTCTCGACCCCGACCGCGCGGCCGTTTTCGATGAGGATGCGCTGAATCGGCCGCCGCAGATGCACGCTGCCGCCGTTGGCTTCGATGACCTCGGCGAGCCGGTCGGCCATGGCCTGGCCGCCGCCCTGCGGGTAGAACGCGCCGTGGAAGTAGTGGTTGGCGAGGCCGATATGCAGCATCGCGCTGACCTCGCGCGGCGGCAGGCCGTAGTCGCCGCTCTGGCCGAGGAAGATGGCGCGCAGCTTGGGGTCGCGGGTGCACGAGTCGAGGAACTCGCCGATGGTCGCCCGCTGATAGCGCGCGAGCAGGCGGCCGCGCAGCGCGACCTCGACGCCCATGCGCAGCGTGGGTTTGCCGCCGCTGGCGTTCATCATGGCGCCGATGCGATCGACCTGGCGCACGAGGTTCACGTAGCGGTCGATGCCCTTCTTCTCGCTGGGGAAAAGGTCGACGAGCCGATCGCGGTACAGGTCGAGGTTGGCCGGGATGCGGAAGCGCAGGTCGGGCAGCACGATGGTGTCGAAGCCGTCCTGATCCATCGGCACGAAGTCGACCGCGGCGCCCGCGCCTTCGAGCAGACGAGGCATCATGCCGCCGGGATTGCAGTCGCCGACGTAGTGCACCCCAATGTCGAAGTTGTACCGGCCGTGCGGGCCCTTGCGGGTGAACATGGTGCCGCAGCCGCCGGCGACGTAGTGGGCGTCGAAGCAGGCGACCCGGAAGCCGGCGCGGGCCAGGTAGGCAGCGGCGGAGAGGCCGCCGAGGCCGGCGCCGATGACGACGACGTCGACCTCTTCCGGCGGTTCGAGGCGGGCGCGGCGGGCGGAATGGCGGGTGGGCGACCAGTCTTCCATCATGGGCTCCGAGGGCGGTGCAGCGGCCACCATACCCGCCGCGCCGGTCCGGTGCACGCCCGCCGAGGCGACGATCAGTTCATCAGGTCGCCGATTTCGAAGACGGCCCATTCGATGGTGGTCTCGACCGCTTCGTCGTCGTCGCCGCCCGGGCCGCGGCTGATCGCGGCCAGCTTGTGCTCGCCCGGGCCCAGCATGCGCACGCAGACAGCATCAGATGCGACCGTCTCGTCGACGCTGACCTTGTGGAAGGCGCGGTCGCGGCTGCAGGCCTCCAGATCGAGCATGGCTTCGATCTCGATGCCGACCGCCTTCTCGTCGCCGACATGATTGCGCGCGCCGCGGGCGACGAGCACCAACAGGCCGGGGCGGTCGAGGTCGATCTCGTCGGTGACGGTGACCACGTCGAAGCCGCCAAGCTCGGTGCGCCGGCCGAAGTTCTGCACGGCGGCGGGCGGCGCGGCGAGCGGCGCGGCCGGTTCGGGCACAACTTCCAAGGCGTGCGCGACGTCGAGCCGGAACTGTCGGTCAGCGGCGAGCAGGCGGGCGATCTCGGCCTTGTCGGGCGCCACGCCAGGCGGGCCGGCCGGGCCGATCGGGCCCACCGGTCCAGCGAGGCCGCGCGGGCCGATCGGGCCCACCGGCCCCATGGCACCCCGCAGCCCCTGCGGGCCGACGGGACCAGCGACCCCCCGGTCTCCTGCTGGCCCCGCCGGCCCCATCACGCCTTGTGGTCCCGCCTCCCCCTCGCGCGCCTGGCCCGGGACGCCGGGCGGTCCCTCCCCCACGACACACCCCAGGCTGCACGCGCCAAACAGCGCGATGAGAACGGTCCGCATGGCAATTCCTCCGTCGGTTGACTTCCCGCGGGATGGGCGTGGGCACGCCCGATGACGGAGAACAGATTACGCCCCCCCTCCCGCCAACGAGGCGTCAGCAGAGGCGGCGAAGGGGCGAAAAAGGTGGGCTTAGAACAGGTCGGCGCAGGCGCGCAACACGTCGATATAACTCACGATTCCGACGAGCTCGTCGGTCTCGGCATCAACCACCGGCACCGCGCCGACCTTGTGATCGACCATCAGCTCGATCAGCTCGACGACGTCGGCGTCGGGCTCGACGGCGAGCACGTCGGCGCGCATGAAGTCGCCGATGGGGCGATCGAGCAGCTTGCGCGCGGTATCGCGGTGCTCGAATTCGATCAGCGCGGGCAGCGAAGCGTCGCGCAGGTCGCGGTCGCTGACCATGCCGACCAGGGCGTCATCCTCGACGATGGGGATGTGGCGGATGTCGAGCGAGAACAGCAGATCCATGGCCTCGCGCACCGAGTCTTCGGGGCTGAGGGTGGCCGGATCCGGCGTCATGAGCTCCTTGACGATCACAGATACCTCCTGAAGCGAGAGCGCAGCTTAGCGCCAGTCCGCCCCGGGCGCCATGGTCAACCGGGGGCGTCGTTTGCGTCAGGGGCAAGCCCGGCGTCGATGAACGCGAGGCGGTCGCGAAGGGCGTCGAGGTTCTGCTGCTCGATGGGGTCGATCTGGCCGTCTTCGGCGTAGCGGCGCTCGGCGCCCGACAGGATGCGCGCGTGCACCCGGCGGGCGGCCTCGGCGTCGAGGCCCAGGCGGACGCGCTCGGCCCGCACCTCGGCGCGGCTGGCCTCGTCGACCGCGAGCCGGGCGACCGCGCGGATCACCACGTCGAGGTAGCGGCGTTCAGCCGAGACCGAGCGGGCGCCGGCCTCACCGCCGATGCGCGGGCGCAACGGCACCTGGGCGGCGTCGTGCACATGGGGCGGCGGGGGCAGCAGGTCTCGCGAGAACGAGCGCGTGAACGAGCCGGCGATGCGCATGCGGCGGGCGCGCGCCGCCAGCTCGCCGAAGGTGGTGACGCCCTCGCGTTCGAGAAAGCGCATTTGCTGCAAGAGCAGGCCGGTCGTCGCCCGGGCGTCGCCGCGCGCGGAGTGGGCCTGGCCGTCGAAGGCGACGCCATTGCGCTGGCAGGCCCACCACAGCGGCCAGTTGGCGGGGCGACCGAAGAGGCCAGGCAGGCGCATGGTGCAGAAATGCGGCGGGCGCAGCGGCTGGCCGAGGCGCTCGGCTTCGGCGGCGAGGAAGCCGAGGTCGAAGGTGACGTTATGGCCCGCGACGACCCGCCGGGCGGCCAGGGCGCGAATCGTATCGAGCAGGTCGGCAAACCGCGGCGCGCCGGCCACGTCTTCGTCGGTGATGCCGTGAATGCGGGTGGCGCGCACGGTGATGCCCGGGTCGACCAGGGTGTCGAGCACGACGCGGGGTGCCTCGCCCGGGCGGACGACCACCGCGCAGACCTCGACGACGCGGTCGAGGCGCGGGTCAAGGCCGGTCGTCTCGACGTCGACCACCAGGAACGGGGTCTCACCGACCCGCCGATCGAGAATGCTCACGGCACGGCGCCGGGCGGCGGCGGCGGCGCTGCGGGCGGCGGCACTGCGGGCGGCGGGGGCGGTTGCAGCCACCAGATGGCGACCAGCAACGCCACACAGAGGGCGGTGCCGATGGCGATCATGCGCTTGCGACTCGATGGCGTCTGCACGGGCCTCTTTCGGCGGGCGGCGAGCGATGGGGGGCATTGGGGCCTCCCGCCGGGTCGCTGTCAACCCGGAAGCTCAGCCAATCGGCGGACCGGGCGGCGGCCCGATCAGCGCGGCGCTGAGGATCTTGTAGACCAGCTTGGCCACCAGGAAGTCGGGCGCGTGGTGGCCTTTGATCGGGGCCAGCTCGTTGACGTCGGCGCCGATGATCTCGCAGACGCCGGCGGCGGCGCTGATGATGGCCATCGCGTCTTCCCAGAGCAGACCGCCGGGCTCGGGCGTGCCGGTGGCGGGCATGATCGATGAGTCGAGGCCGTCGACGTCGAAGGTCAGATAGACCTTGCGGCCCGTCAGCGGGGCCACGATGGCGGCGGGATCCCATTTGCGGCGGTCGCGGCCCCAATGGATGCGCACCCGGTCGCGGTTGGCTTCGAGGAACGGAATCTCGCCCGCCGAGATGTTGCGGATGCCCACCGAGATGACCGAGACGCCGGGAAAATCGAG
>JAGQJJ010000248.1 GCA_020430675.1 Myxococcales bacterium | reverse complement strand
TTTTGCCGCCTGGAAGCGCATTCGCGCGCTGGCGCCCGATGATCGCGAGGCCCTGGCCGCGCTGGCGGCGGCCCATCGCGCCGCAAAGGAATGGGGCCCGTTTCTGCACATGGCGCGCCTCGAATTGCAGCTCACCGACGACTTCGGGCGCCGCGTCGCGCTGTTGCGGGCCATCGCCGAGGTCGAGGCCGGGCCCTGCGAGCGCTATGCGGCGGCGATCGAGGCCTACGAGGCGCTGGTGGTGCTGGCGCCCTACGAGACGTCGGCGGTCGACGCGCTCGACAAGCTGTATCGTGCCGCCGAACAGTGGGCGCCGCTCTGCGGGTTGCTCGAAAAGCGCCAGGGCGCCGCCGAGATCACCGGGGACGCCGCGGGCGTGATGGCGGCGCTGCGCGAGCGGGCGCGGCTGACCGAAGAGAAGCTCGACGACGCCAAGGCGGCAGCGGCCCTGTGGCGCGCGGTGCTGGCCGCGGCGCCGGCCGACACCGAGGCCGAAGCCCACCTCGATGGGCTGTTGAGCCGCCTCGAAGCTTTCGCCGAGCTGGCCGCGCTGCTCCAGCGCCAACGCGAGCGCCGGAAGGGATCTGAACGGGCGACTTTGAGCCGGCGGCTGGCCGGGCTGTTCGGTGGCCCGCTCGCCGACGCCGAGGGCGCGCTGGCCGCATGGCGGGCGGTGCTGGTCGATGCGCCGGGCGACCGCGAAGCGCTGGCTGCGATCGTCGACCTGCTGGGCGCTCAGGGTGAGCCCGCCGCGCTGGCCGACGCGCTCGACGCCCTGATCGCGGCCCTGCCGTCGGCCGAGCGCGATGCACCGCAATTGCGCCTCGCGACGCTGGCCGAGGGCACGCTGGGTGAGCCGGCGCGGGCGGCCAGCGCGTGGCAGGCCATTCTGGCGCGTTCACCCGACCGAGAAGACGCGCTCGCCGCCGTCATTCGGCTCTTGCTCGTTCAAGATCGCGTCGCCGAAGCCATCCCGCTGATCGAGCGCACCGCCGCGGCGGCGGCCAATCCGGTGCCCGTCTGGCGGCAGCTCGCCGACCTTCGCCTGCGCATCGGCGATCGCGGCGGCGCCGCGGCCATGTTCCGCCAGGTGCTCACCCGGGCCCCGGCCGATCCCACCGCGCTGGCTTTTGTCGACCGCTGGTGCTTCGAGCGGCGGGAGTGGACGGCCCTCACGCAATGGCTTTTTGCCGCCGCGCGCACCGAGGCCGATCTGGGACGGCAGCGCGCGCATCGTTTCCGGCTGGCCGAGGTGGCGCTGGCCGCACGCGAGCCGCGCACGGCGCTGACTGCGCTGCTCGAAGCGCCGGCGGCGATGTGGACCGATCGCAAGTTCACCGACCGGCTGGCGCAGGTCGCGGTCGAAGCGGGTGACCTGAAGGCCCCGCTCGACGCGGCGCAGCGGTGGCTCGCGCCCGGTCGCGTTGAAGAGGCCGACGCCGCCGCGCTGCGCGCTGGCGCGCTGCGACTCGCCGATGCCTTGCTTCTGCCCGCGCGCCAGTCGGCGACGGGTTCAAAGCGGTTGGGCAAGTGGTACGCCGACGCCGGCTATCCTGACCGCGCCGCGGAGGCCTTTGCCGCCGCGATGGCGGCGGCGCCGACCGATGTCGAGGCATGGCATCTGCGGGCCGCGGCGCTGTCCGCCGCCGGGCGCTTCGGGCCGTTGGCCGACCACTTGGGCCAGATGGCCGCCGCTCACCTGTCGCGCGATGTGCGCTTGGAGGCGCTGGCCGAGCAGGCCCGCGTGCAGGAGGTCCACCTCGGCGCGCCGCATGACGCCGCCCGCACCCGCGCCCGCGCCGCCGGGCTGGCCAACCAACCGGGCCCCGGCCGCTGGCTGCTGCGCCTGCTGGCCCTGGCCGCGCTGGCATGGATCATCCGCGAGGCGCTCGCTCGCTGAGCGCGCCGCTATTGGGGCGGCGGGCACCCGTAGATCTCGGGGTTCACGCACGCCGGGCATTGGTAGGGCACGTCGCCCACGCGGAAGGTGCGCCGCGTCCACGACTGGCCGCCGCGGTCATCGCGCAGCACCAGAAACACATCGGCGCATTGCGGTTGCTTGGGCGCCGTCCACTTGATGCGCGGCCACGCCTGATCGGAGAAGACCGTGCGCGTCGAGAGGCGATAGGCGCTCAACTTGCCGGCGGTGGCGTAATAGTCGAAGTCGAGCACCTCGCTGAGCACCTTGTTGCCCGGGGGTATGCCCCGATCCGGGTCGGGAAACGTGTCGGCGTAGTAGATCTGCGCTTCGTCGCCCAGCTCGCGCCGCTCGGCGCGGTTCATCACCGGCTCGATGGCCACCTCTTCGCCCGGCTCGGCTTCGATCTCTTCCTGCTCGCTCGTCTCGATGGCCAGCCGCGCGCCGATGGCGCAGTTGATGCCGCCAAAATTGGGGCTGAGCACGCTGTCGCGAATGACCAGGGCGCAGGTCAGCGGGTTGCGGTTCTGCTCCTTGACGATCAGGCTGGTGTCGCCCTCGTTGGCCAACGCAAACGGCAGCGAATAGGTCATCAACTTGCCGACGCGAATGGACGGCGAGCCCGCCTGCCGCACCTCGATGTCGAGCAGCACGAGCAGGCCGCCAAAGCCGTGGAACGGGTCGGCGTCGAGCACTTTGTTGAGGTAGTCGATCGGCAGCTCGAACGTGAATTGCTGCGCGTCATCGGGCGCGTCCGTGCGCGGCGGCATGGGCGCGCGCAACGTGCCATGGCCCCGATACTTGTTCTGCCCCTCTTGCGCCGCGAAGTTGTAGAGCAACAGCGTGTCGTCGAGGTCGGCGTCGTCGCAACGATACGCTTCGTAGTACGGGCAGGCGCGGACGCGGAAGCTGATCGGCGTGTCGGGCCGCTCGGGGTTGGCCGCCAGGATGTTGAGGTGCACCTGCCCGGGGTTGGCGTCGCTGCCGTAATACCGGGTGATCTCGATCGCGTCGGGCAGATCTTCGGGCGTCAGCGTTTGCAGCTCGGCCGGGGTCAGCGTCGGATCGATGCCCTCGACCATCACAAAGACCTCAGGCCGGCTGAGGCTGACTCCCAAAACCCGAAAATCCTTGACGATTTCGGGTGTCTCCAGCGACGAACACCCGCTGAGCGCCACCAGCAGCGCGGCGACCAGCCGCCACCACGACCCGTCGCGGCGTCGCGTCAGCCGGCGGTCGGGCAGCGCACGGGCCATCAGAAGCTCCCCTGAATGCCGAAGCTCGGCAGCACGGGCAGACCCGGGATGGGCGCCTCGTGATCGTACCGATAATTGTATTGCACGGCCTCGGGGTTGACCGCGTTGTAGACGTTCTGCAGGTCGAGATAGACCCCCAGCGACCACCAGTCAAACGTCCACGAGCGATCGACCCGGATGTCGAGCTGGTTGAACAGCGGCCCGCGCGCGCTCAGCGGCGGACCAAAGAGCGGTTGGTGCGTGCCGCGGTCGCTGTCTAGAGTTGGGGACTCGACCGGCGTTTGCGGGTTGCACGAGACCAGCCGGAATCGCAGCCCGGCGCGCCAGTTGTCGCTGAAGGCGTAGCTGGCCACCAGCACCAGGATATGCGTCTGGTCGAAGTCGGTCGGCGACCAGTCATCGCCGATCTGGAAGATCTGCTCCGAGCGCGACAGGGTGTACGAGATCCAGCCATAGAACTGCCGCGTCAGCTCGTGCTTCAGCAGGACTTCGACGCCGTAGGCCCGCCCGCGTCCGATGTTCTCCCAGCGCGAAATGTCGGCCACGTTGCCGTTCTCGTCGAACTCGGCCTCGTTGGTGCGCTCGCTCAGGTCGTAGCGCTCGATATAGAAGCCGTCAACCGACAGCGAGAGCGCTTCCGCCATCTTCCAGGCCACGCCCAGGCCGGTATGCACCGCCCATTCGGGTTCGAGCTCGGGGTTGCCGAACTCGGGGTCGAGCCGCCACTCGACCGGCGGCTGGCTGAACAGGCCGCCGCCGGCGCTGAGCGTGATGTCGTCGGTGACCGCCCAGCGCACGTTGAGCCGCGGGTCGACAAAAAACCGGTAACGGTCGACCCAGGTGTACTGATCGGTGCGCACGCCGGGCAGCACGGTCACCGGGCCGCCCATCGGTCGCCACTCGGCTTCAAGGTAGAACGCGCCGGTCATCAGGTCGAGGGACCGCTCGATCGTCGCCGCCTCGCGGTCGCCGATGGTGCTGCTCGGGTGCGGCCGGTACTCGGGCAGCAATACCGGCACGCGCCCCTTGGCCACCAGCGTGCGCGCCATGCCGTCGAAGCCGGTGCGCAGGATGAGGTTCTCGACCGGCTGCGCGCGCAGGTCGAAGCGCAGCGCGTACTCGTACAGCGTGCCCTCGGCTTCGAGCGTGCCGACGCGATAGCTGGTCTCGTCGAAGCCGACGACCGGCGAGAGCGTCCACTCCAGCCACTTCGCCGGCTGCGCGTGCCAGTCGAGCTTCACGCGGGTGAACGCGATGCCCGCGTCGAGCCGCACATCGGTGCCGCCGCTCTGGCTGCCGACGACCTCGAGCTGGTCGTCCGAGCCGAACACCACCAATGACAGCGAGTGCGCGTGGCTGGGCCGGAAGTCGAGGCGGGTCTGGTAGTCGTAGTAGACGGGCAGCACCACCGACACGTTTTCGCCGTCGGCCAGCACCTCGACCACCGTCTGGATGACCGCGTCGACGTAGCTGCGCCGAATCGAGCCGCTGATGGCCAGCCGGTCTTCGATGATCGGCCCCTCGAAGTACAGGCCGGCGTCGAACAGGTCGAAGTGCGCGTTGCCGCGCCAGGCCTTGGGGTTCGGCCGCCGCGTGCCCACGTCGATGATGCCGCCCAGCGCCCGGCCAAAGCGCGCGCTGAAGTTGCCGGGGTAGAAGTCGATGCGCTCCAGCATGTCGGCCGGCAGCACCGAGGGGCCACCGAGGAAGTGGTAGATGATGGGCACCTCGTGGCCATCGACCAGGATCGCCGAGTCGGAGGGCGCCGAGCCGCGCACCAGCACCAGACCCAGGATATACGGCGAGCGCGCCATGCCGGGCATGTTGAGCACCGCGCGCAGCGGGTCGCCGAAGGAGCCGGGCACCGTCTTGAGCTCTTCGTCTTCGAGCGTGCGGCGCGTCAGGCTGCTGCGCTCGCGATCGCCGCGCACGATGGTCTCGAACGGCGAGCTGCGCAGGCGTTCGAGCAAGAGCTCGACCTCGACCTCTTCACCGGCCACCAGCGTCACCGGCAGGCGCTCGCGGCGGTGGTCGGGCGAGACCGCGACCAGCTCGAACTCGCCGACCGGCGCGTTTTCGAGCACGAAGCGGCCGGTCTCGTCGCTGAGCACCTCGGCGATGGTGCCCAGACTCACCGGCACCGCGGGCAGTGGCAGGCGCGTGCCCTTCTCGCGCACCCGGCCGATGATGCGCGCGGTCTTCACCTCGGCCGGCGGCGGCTCCTCGGGATCGGGCACGAAGGCAAATCGATAGATGAACGGCACCCGCACTTCGGCCGGCGCGCCGTTGACCTCGGCCGGGCGCCATTCGAGCTGCAACGCCGCTTCGATGGCCGCCTCGTCGAAGCCATCGCCCACCGGCTCGCCGGCCAGCACCGCCTCGGTGACCTTGCCTTCGGCGCTCAGCGTCAGGATGAGCTGCACCGCCGCCTCGCGGCCGGCCTCGCGCGCCGCCTCGGGGTAGGTCGCCTCGGCGAATTTCAGCAGCTCGGGCGGACGGGTCAGCACCGCTTCAACCGGCTCAGGCGCCTGCTCGGCCTTCTCTTCATCGGTGAACGTGCGCGCGCCCTCCTGTGCCGCCGCTGGAGAGGCCAGCGCGCACACGAACACGAAGCACAAGGCGCGCCGCAGGTGGGCCATTCAGTCGATCACGAAGTAGAAGGTGTACGGGATGCGCACCGCGACCGGCGTGCCATCGGCTTTGGCCGGCTTGAAGCGCAGGCGCTTCGCCGCCTGCTGCGCGCGGCGGTCCAGCTCGGGGTGCAGGCGCTTGACCAGCTTCGCCGAGCGCACGCGGCCATCGACGCCGACCACCAGGCTGAGCACCACCTTGCCTTCGACGCCGGCGCGCTTGAGGTCGTCGGGGTACTCGGGCTTCACCTCGTCGACCAGCACCGGCAGCGTGGAGACGCCCGCCGCCGGCACCACGTCGGCCTCGGGGTTGGGCGGCGGATCGCCGGTGCCCTTGCCATCGGGGCGTCCGCGGCGGCTGCCTTGGGTCGAGCCCTGGTTGATCGCCACGCCCGGCCCCTTGATCGCCGTCGACGCGCCCTCGAAGTTCATGCCCGACAGCATCGGCGGCGCGGCCGGCTTGGGCGGTGGCGCTTCGGGCGGCGGCTTGGGCGCCTCGGGCGTCTTCGGCGGCTTCGGGCGCTTGGGCGGCTTCTTC
>JAGQJJ010000024.1 GCA_020430675.1 Myxococcales bacterium | reverse complement strand
CTCGTAGACCGGCATGATGCCCGGGTGTTCGAGCAGGCCGGTGACCCGCGCTTCGTCGAGGAAGCGCGACTCGACGGTGTCGATGGCGCTGCGGCGGCGGCGCGGTTTGAGCCATTTCAGGGCCACTTCGCGGCGCAGGTGCCGGTCGAAGACGCGCTCGACGCAGCCGATGCCGCCCTCGCCCAGAGGGCCGAGCGGGGTGTAGCGGCCGGGCTCTTCGGTGGGCAGCACGTCGCCGCCGGGGCGGCTGGGCGCGCGGCGCAGGGCGGTCAGCAGATCGGCGGGTTTGCTGCCCCCGGCGGCGCTGGCGGCGACGTCAGAGAAGGCGCGAAGCGCGGCCGGTGGCGCCGAGGGCATCGTCGTCAGCGGCGTCTCGATGTCGGTCACCGAGGGGCGGAAGCCCACCTCGCGGGTCTCGGCGAGGGCGTCTTCCCGGCCATTCGGGTGGGCCGGTTTGCCGTCCGATGGAGGGGGCGGGGCGTCGCGCATCGGGTGAGTCTAGCGTGCTCGGGCCGAGGCGCCGCACGGGGTTGACCGTATTTGCGTCCGATCAGTCAGTTTCGACCGCGTGCCCGGCGGCGATCCAAGCCTGCAGACCGCCGCGCAGGTTCCAGACATCGGCGAAGCCCGCGGCGCGCAACAGCTCGGTGGCGCGCGCGCTGCGCTGGCCGCTGCGGCAGATGGCGACCGTGCGCACCTTTGGATCCAGCTCGCCCACATGGGCCGGCAGCGCGTCGATCGGGATGAGGCGCCCCCCGATGCGCGCCGCGGCCGATTCGGCGGGCGTGCGCACGTCGAGCAGGAACAGCGGCCGGCCATCAGCTTGCAGCGCGCGCAGCTCGGCGGGCGTCACGTCCCACGGGCATTGCGCGGTGGCGCAGAGCACGGTGGTGTCGCTCAGGCCGGTGATCGTCGGCGCGTCACCGCAGACCGGACAGTCACGATTTCGGGCGATGCGCAGCGTGCGGAAGCGCATGTCGAGCGCGTCGACCGTGAGCAGTCGGCCGCTGAGGGTCTCGCCCACGCCCAGCAGCAGCTTGACCGCTTCCGTGGCCTGCACCAGCCCGATCAGGCCGGGCAGCACGCCGAGCACGCCGGCTTCGGCGCAGTTCGGGGCCAGCTCGGGCGCGGGCGGCTCGGGGTAGAGGCAGCGGTAGCAGGGGCCGCCGTCGTGGGCGAAGACCGAGGCCTGGCCGTCGAACTGGAAGATGGCGCCGTGCACCAGCGGGCGGCCCGAGAGCACGGCGAGGTCGTTGACCAGGTAGCGCGTGGTGAAGTTGTCGGCGCCGTCGACGATGACGTCGTAGCCGTCGATGAGCGCAAAAGCGTTGCTGGCGTCGATGCGCGCGCGGTGGGCGACGACCTCGATGTCGGGGTTCTGCGCGCGCAGCTTCGCCGCGGCGACCTCGGCCTTGGGCTGGCCCACGTCGGCGTCGGCGTACAGGATCTGGCGTTGCAGGTTGGTCCGGTCGACCACATCGAAGTCGACGAGGCCCAGGCGGCCGACGCCAGCGGCGGCGAGGTAGAGCGCGACCGGCGAGCCCAGGCCGCCGGCGCCGATGAGCAGCACGCGCCCCGCTTTGAGGCGCCGCTGGCCGGCTTCGCCCACATCGCCGAGCAGCAGGTGGCGGTGGTAGCGCACGCGGTCGGCATCGGTGAGCGGCGGCAGGGTCTTGTCGGTCATGTTTGCCTCACAACCAGCCTTCGAGGGCCGCGGCGACACGGGCGTCAGCGGCGGCGGCCAGGCGGACCAGCGGCTCGGGCAGGGGCGCGTCGGGGTCGGGACGCTCGTCGAGGCCGATCTCGGCGGCGACGCGCACGCTGATGCGGTCGAGCTCGCTGGGGATGAACTGGGTGAACGCGCGGCGCAGGTCGGGCAGCAGGGTCTTGAAGGTCTGCCACTCCAGCGTGGCCAGGGCGTCGTTGATGGCCTGCATGAGCCGCGGGCTGCGCAAAAACACGCTGCGCGCGCTCTGGAAGAGGCCGTCGAGGAAGCCGCCGGCCTGCAGCGCGCGGGTTTCGGTCGAGCGCAGATAGCCGAGCAGGGCGGCGGCGATGACGCGCTCGCGGGCGGCGCCGAAGCCGTGCAGCACGCCGTAGGCCGCGCCGCGCAGGGCGGCGGTCGCTTCGTCGTCTTCGGCGATGCGGGCCAGCGCGTCGAGCAGCAGCGCGCGGTCGAGCGCGACGGCGTCGAAGGTGACGGCAAAGCGCGCCAGGGTGCGCACGCGGTCGAGCACGCCGGGCAGCCCGTCGGCATCGGTATGGGCCACGCCGGGCAGCACGCGCACCGCTTTGATGAACAGCGCGGCGATGGTGCCGAGCAGGCGGTCGTGGCCCTTGGTGGCCAGCGCGTCGCGGTAGGCGTGAAGGACGACGAAGTGGTTGAGCGCGTCGACGAGGTGCGTGAACGAGGCGTCGGCTTCGATGGCCTGCTCGACGGCGTCGAGGAGGTCGTCGAACAGGTCGAGCAGCAGCATGCGGGCGCAGCGCAGCAACAGCGCGGTCGAAGCGGCGGCGTCGTCGCGGGCGTTGGCCGCCTGCCCGCGCAGCTCGGCGCCGGCGGCTTCGGCCAGCGACGCGCCGCGGTCGGCCAGCTCGACGAGGCGATCGTCGACCGTCTCGCGCCAGCGCACGGCCCAGGTCTCGCTGATCAGGTGCAGGTCGGTGCCGGCGATGGGGTCGGGGCCCTTGAAATGCGGGATGTCGCCGCCATGGCCCAGCGCGCCGAAGACGGGCACGGCGAGCAGGTCGCATTGGTGCAGAAACGCACTCTTTTCGCGGTGTTTGCGCTGCCGATGCAGGTCGAGGCGCACCGTCTTCTCGACGCCGGTCAGGTCGAGGCGATGGGCTTTGGCCTGGGCGTAGAAGTCGCCGAGGATGGGCAAAATGCCGGCTTCGGGGGTCAGGTGGCCGTGGGCGTGGCCGATGAGCACCTCGTGCGTGGCCTTGCGGATCGCGCCGCCGACGAGGCGGTGGTCGCCTTTGACGTAGCCCATCTGCGCCGCGTCGAGCAGGTCGAAGGCGGTGACTTCGGCGTTGCCGCGCAAGGAAGCCAGCGCGCGGGCGGCGTGCCACGCGCCGATGGCGTCGGCGGTGCTGACCCCCTCGTTGCGCTCGCGGGCCCGGCGCATGACCTCGACCAGCAAGCGCATCGCCGCCGCGTCGTACGGCCGCGCTTCGCCGACGGCGGCGGCGGTGTAGACCGCTTGCTCATAACCCGGCGTGCGCGCCATCGAGTACAGCCGGGCCAGCGCGGCAAACGAGTAGGGCGTCACCAGCGTTTCGAGCTGCTTGTCGGCTTTGACCTTGGCTTTCGCGGCTTTGGTGAAGGGCAGGGCGACCGAGTGGAAGGCGCCGGTGACCACAACGACCGGCCGGCCGGCGGCGGTTTTGACCGCGCGGTCGATATGCCAGCGCATATGCGCCTCGCGGGTCAGCGTGCCGTCGCGGTCGAGCGGGTGGTCGTCGCCGGGTTTCGCCGCGCCCGGCTCGGTGCCGGCGTAGCGGGCGCACCACGCGAAGGTGAGCACGGCGCGGCGGAAGCGTTTGCTGTCGGCGCGCAGGCCGCCGGCCTCGAAGTTGGCCTGCCAGAACTCCTCGAACGAGCGGCGGCGCTGCTTGCGGCGCAGGGCCTCGAAGTAGGCGCTGGTCGCGAGGTGGTGGTCGCCGACAACTTCGGTCTCTTCGCCGCGGCGCGCGTGGTGCAGGGGGATGCGCGCGGGCAGCGGCAGGTCGATGAACGCCAGCTCGGCGCCCACGGCGTGGCCGGCGCGCAGGGCGGTGAACTCGGCGCAGAACGCGGTCAGCGGCCACCACGAGCGGAAGCGGGCCGGCATGTCTTCGGCGGGGCTGAGCACGCCGTTCATGCCGTAGACGTTCTTGTGGTCGGCATAGGCCGAGAAGATGGTCAGCGGCGGCGCGGTGTCGGCGTGCACGATCCAGGGGATGAGCGCGGTGGCGTCATCGGGGCCCTCGACCAGCACCGCCGCCGGGTTCAGCGCGGCGATCAGGCGCTCGACGTGCAGCGCGCAGGCCGGGCTGTAGTGTTTGACCGGGAACCAGACCACCGCCTCGTCGGCGAGCAGCAGGTCGACGCCCTCGCCGACCGCCGCTGCTTCCGGCAGTTTCGGTCTCTTCGCCATCGGGCCCCGGCCAGAATCGCCTCGGCGATTCGGACGCCGCTCCCCGAGCCGAGAGCCGCTTTCGTCCTCGGCCGCTTCCTCGCCGGACCCATTGGTACGACTGCGTCGCGGCCTGTGGGCGCGCTGGCTCTCGTCCCGTGCATCGGCGTCCTCGGTCGCTCGAGTCACTTCTGGCCGGGTCCTATCGCTCGAGCCGCTTGCGGGCGCGGTGGTAGGCCTTCCAGCGGCCCAGCTCCTTCTGCGCGCGCGGCTTGACCGCCACGTCGAAGTAGCTGCGCAGCACCGCGCGGTCGTCGGCGTTGTCCTTGACCACCGTGCCGGCCAGGTTGATGACCAGATGCTCGGGCGTGACCTCGCCGCGGCCGAAGAAGGCGGCGTAGAGCGCCGAGTTGAAGCCCACCGAGACCGCCTCGGCGGTCGACATCACGCTGCTCGCGCGGTCGATCTTGACCCCGTCGAGCGTGCGGCCGCCGCGCACCTCGTGGAAGGTGGTCACCAGCAATTCGAGCACGTCGTCGGGCAGCGCGACCTCGGCGGCGGGACCATCGGCGGTCAGGCGGGCCACCTGCTCGCGCACGATGCGGATCTCTTCGTTCAGGTCGTCGACCGGGGCCACCGTCTCGAAGTTGAAACGGCGCTTGAGCGCGCTCGACATCTCGTTGACGCCGCGGTCGCGGTTGTTGGCGGATGCGATCACGTTAAAGCCGCGCCGCGCCAGCACCACGCCCTGCTCGCCGGGCAGCTCGGGGATGACCATCACCTTGTCGCTCAGCGCGCTGAGCAGGGTGTCCTGCACCTCGTGCGGGGCGCGGGTGATCTCTTCGAAACGGATGAGCTTGCCGTGGCGCATGCCGACGTAGAGCGGGGCCGGCACCAGCGCGCGCAGCGAGGGGCCCTCTGCGAGCAAGAGCGCGTAATTCCACGAGTATTTGATCTGGTCTTCGGTGAGGCCGGCGCTGCCTTGCACCGTCAGCAGGCTGTCGCCGCTGACCGCCGCCGCCAGGTGCTCGCTCAGCCAGCTCTTGGCGGTGCCGGGCTCGCCGACGAGCAGCAGGCCGCGGTCGCTGGCCAGGGTGACGATGCATCGCTGCACCAGCACGTCATCGCCGTAGAACTTCTTGCTGATCACGACCTGGCGGGTCTCGCCGTCGGCCTCGAACGCCAGCGCCTCGCCGCGGCTGCCGAGGATGAAGGTCTCGACCGCGCGCGGGGACAAATGCCAGCCGGCGGGGCGCGGGTCGCGGTCATTGGCCAGCAGCGCGGCCAGCTCATCGGCCCAGCGCCGCTCGGCGGGCAGGCGGATCGCCTCCTCGGTCATGGCTCTCCCTCGGGGTGCATCAGGGCGTCCGCGGGGCGCACAGGTCGAGCAGCATGCTCTCGAACAAGAGCCCCGAGTCGAGCTTGCTCAGCTTGAGCGCGCGGTCGGCTTCGCTGAGCCGATCGAGCGCCGCGAGCAGCTCGCGCAAATTGTAGTTTTCGATGTGGCGCAAGAAGTTGCGCGCCCGGAAGGGCGGCACGCCCGCCTTCTGGGCGGCGTCTTGCGGCGAGACGCCCTGGGCGCGCGCGCTGCGGCCGATGAGCAATTGGCGGAACTGGTAGGTGATCAGCCCCAGCAGGCGCAGCGCGTCTTCGCCCTGGTCGAGCAGTTGGTGCGCGCGCTCCAGCGTGCGGGCCACGTCGCGCTCGGCGACCGCGTCGACCAGCTCCCAGACGGTGCGGGCGCGGGTATGCGGCACCGTGGCTTCGACCGCGGCGACGTCGAGCAGGCCGGGCGCGGGCACAAAGAGCGTCAGGCGCTCGAGCGCGGCGTCGAGCGCGCCCAGATCGCGGCCGATGGCTTCGACCAGCAGCGCCGCCGCTTCGCCGTCGATCCGACGGCCGCGCCCCTCGGCCCGCTGGCGCACGAAGCCGTGCAGCTCGCGCTCGGGCAGCGCTTTGTTGTCGAGCACGCAGCCGTGTTTGGCGAGGCGCTTGTAGAGCACGCTGCCGCGGTTGACCTTGTCCATCGCCTGGAAGACGAGGCACGTCGTCGGGTCGGGCGCCGCGATGTAGTCGAGCAGCTTGCTGAGCGCGTCCTTGCCGAAAACGAAGAGCGCCTCGGCGTTGCGCACGAGCACGAGGCGGCGGTCGGCCATCATCGGCAGCGTGCGCGCGGCCTGGGCGATGGCTTCGATGTCGGGCGAGTCGCGGCCGTCGAAGCGGTCGAGGTTGAAGTCTTCGATGGCGCCTTCGAGCACCACGCCGCGCAGCCAGTCGGCGGCCTGGCGGGTGAGGAACGTCTCTTCCCCGCAGAGCAGGTAGACGGCGCGTTTGCCGTCTTCGAGCGGCTTGCTCCAGGGGCTCTTGCCGCGGCTCACCTCAGGGCGTCTCCTCGACGGGCAGCGGGGGCTGCGCCAGAAACCGGGCCAGTGCGTCGTCGACCGCGTCGGCGAGCGCGTCGAGCCGGGCCTGCCGGCGCGCGGCGTGGCCTTCCAGTGGGGTGGCGCCCCGCAGACAGGGCCGCGTGCGGCGAATCGGTCCGCTCGACCACAGCAGGGTGCCGTCGCGCGCGACCAGGCGCAACTCGAACTCGACGCCCACCTCGGTCACCGCGGCGTGGTGGGTCGCGTCGAAGGCCAGCGGCGCTTCATCGGCGGCGCGCACCACGCCCCCGAGGCCGGGGCCCTCGCCGCTCAGCGCGGGGCGCCGGCGGCCGGCGAGCTTGTCGCGCAGCCGCCGAACGGCGTGCAGACCCAGGTCGCCTTGCGGGGTCAGGTCATCGATGGCCACGAGCTGCACCGCTTCGACCGGCCCCTCGGCGTCGGCGGTGATCAGGCGGTAGCCGCAGCCGGCGACGCTGGCCGCGAGCAGCGCGGCGAGCAGCAGTCGTTGCATCGCGGTGCGCGGCACCGTTGATCCCGTCGCGCTTGTCCGCGACGCCGCTGACGGCGTTCCGTCGCTGCGCGACCGGCCGGCGCCCCGTCGTGTCGTGGGCTTGGCCGCTCGACGATGCTTTGGCATCGCCTCCGCTCTCGGCCTTGCCAGCGACGCCGCGTCCGGCGCGCTTGGGGCATCAACGGACTTGCGCACCGCTGTGAGCCCTCAGCCGCCCCCGCCTTCGACCCATTTGTCCGGGTCGGGCCGCCCGTCCCCGTCTTCGTCCGAGCCCACCCGCGCCAACCGGCCGTCCTTGTAATACTCCCAGTAGTCGACGCGCCCGTCGTGGTCGGTGTCGCCTTCGAGCCGGATGAGCCGCCCCTCTTCGTAGTATTTGTAGACGTCCGGCCGGGCGTCGAACTCCAGGTCGACCTCTTTGCGCACCAACCTCTCGTCCTCGTAGAAGCCGGTGACGTCGATCTTGCCGTCGAAGTCCAGGTCCATCTGGTCGCGCTCAAGCCGTCCGTCGGCACCGTAGAAGCGCCACACGTCGACCTTGCCGTCGAAGTTCAGGTCCAGCTCCTTGCGCACGAGGCGCGGCTGGCCGTCGACCTGCTCGAAGAACTTCCAGGCATCGGGCACCTGATCGCCGTTGATGTCGAAGGCCTGCCCGGCCCCACGCGACCGATCGGCCGCCGGTCCGTTCGAGCCCGCGGGCGCCGGACCGCCACAGGCGAGGAGCAGCGCGCTGAGGGCGGCCGCCAGATGCTTCATCGATGCCTCCAAGGTCGCGCCGGCATGCTCGGCCGGCACCTCGTGCCATTCAGCGCTGAGCAGGCCCGTCGAGTCAACCCGTGCGTGCGCCGCCCGCGGGGCGGTCCGGGTTGCATTGGCGGGGCCGCCTCCCTATGATGCGCCGAACTTCGGCCGGCCGGCGTCCCTGGTGCCGGTGGCCAGCCTCGGCGACCACGCCAGAAGACCCCCGGCAAGATGCCCCGAAACGTCCGCAATTTCGCCATCATCGCGCATATCGACCACGGCAAGTCGACCCTGGCCGATCGCATCCTCAGCCTGACCGGCACCGTCTCCGATCGCGAACACCGCGAGCAGTTCCTCGACTCGATGGACTTGGAGCGCGAGCGCGGCATCACCATCAAGGCGCAGGCGGTGCGGTTGGAATGGCGGGCGAAGAATGGCGAGCTCTATGAGCTGAACCTGATCGACACGCCGGGCCACGTCGACTTCACCTACGAGGTCTCGCGCAGCCTCGCCGCCTGCGAAGGCGCGCTGCTGGTGGTCGACGCCTCGCAAGGCGTCGAGGCGCAGACGCTGGCCAATGTCTACCTGGCGCTCGACAACGATCTCGAGATCGTGCCCGTCCTCAACAAGATCGATTTGCCCGCCGCCGAACCTGAGCGTGTGATGTCCGAGATCGAAGAGCTGATCGGCCTCGATACCAGCATCGCGGTGATGACCTCGGCGAAGACGGGGCAGGGCGTGCCCGCGGTGTTGCAGGCGCTGATCGACTACGTGCCGCCGCCCGACGACAACCGCGACCTGCCGCTGCGCGCGCTGATCTTCGACTCGTGGTACGACAATTACCGCGGTGTCATCACCCTGGTCCGGGTGGTCGACGGCGAGATCAAGAAGGGCACCCGCATCTACACCAAAGCCACCGAGCGCACCTTCGAGGTGCTCGAGGTCGGCGCTTTCATGCCGCATGCGCGCCCGCTCGATGCGTTGGTGGCTGGCGATGTGGGCTTTGTCATCGCCAATATCAAAGAGGTCGCCGACGCCCGGGTGGGCGACACCATCGTCGACGCGCGGCTCGCCAGCACACTGCCCGCGCTGTCGGGCTTCAAAGAGGTCACACCGGTCGTCTTCAGCGGCCTCTTCCCGGTGGTCTCGTCGGAGTACGACTCGCTGCGCGAGGCCCTCGAAAAGCTCAAGCTCAACGACGCCGCCTTCAGCTTCGAGCCCGAGACGTCCGCGGCGCTCGGCTTCGGATTCCGCTGTGGTTTCCTGGGGTTGCTGCACCTTGAAATCGTGCAGGAGCGCCTGGAACGCGAGTTCGACGTCGACCTGATCACCACCGCGCCGACGGTGGTCTACGAGGTCGACACCACCGACGGCCAGTCCACCCGCATCGAGAATCCGGCCCACCTGCCCGACCCGCAGAACATCCTCGAAATCCGCGAGCCCTACATCAAAGCGGTGATCCACGTGCCCTCGGAATACGCCGGCCCGGTCATCGCTTTGTGCGAGGAGCGACGCGGCCAGCAGACGAACCTGGGCTACGCGGGGACGAAGCGGATGATGGTGCACTACGACCTGCCGCTCAACGAGGTGGTCTACGACTTCTTCGACCGCCTCAAGAGCATCACGCGGGGCTACGGCAGCTTCGAGTACGAGATGTCGGGCTATCGGGCCGGCGATCTGGTCAAGCTCGACGTGCGCCTCAACGGGGAGATCGTCGACGCCCTCTCGATCATCGTGCACCGCGAGCGGGCCTATCACCGGGGCAAGGGGCTGTGCGAGCGGCTGCGCAAAGTGATCAGTCGCCAGCAATACGACGTGGCCATCCAGGCCGCCGTCGGCAACAAGATCATCTCGCGCGAGACGGTCAAGGCGCTGCGCAAGGACGTCACCGCCAAGTGCTATGGCGGCGACATCAGCCGCAAGCGCAAGCTGTTGCAGAAGCAGAAGGAAGGCAAGAAGCGCATGAAGCAGGTCGGCAGCGTCGAGCTGCCCCAGGAGGCCTTCCTGGCCGTGCTGCGGGCGGACTGAGGTGCTGGCGGGCCGCGCCCGGCTGGGCAAAGCGCGCAAGCGGTCGAAGCTGGCGATCAAGACCACGCGCCGGCTGCTCAAGAAGTTTGGCCACAAGATCGACCCCGCCCATCGCGCCGAGGTGCAGCGCGCGCTCGACGCCGCAGTCGCCGCCCATGGCGAGCGCGAGGTCAAGGCCATCCACGAGGCCATCGACGAGCTTGAGCAGCGCGTCGACGCCCGCCTCGGTCACCTGCGCAAGAGCCCGACGCGCGAGTACATCGAGTCGATCCTGGTCGCGATCGGCATCGCGCTCTTGCTGCGCGCCTTCATGATCGAGGCCTTCACCATCCCCAGCGGCTCGATGATCCCGACGCTGGCGGTGGGCGACTTCCTCTTTGTCAACAAGCTCTCGTACGGCGTGCGGCTGCCGTTTGTCGACTCGATGATGGTGCAGTGGGGCGAGCCCGAGCGCGGCGACGTCATCGTCTTCGTCTACCCGTGCGACAAGAAGCTCGACTACATCAAGCGCGTGGTCGGCCTGCCCGGCGACACGATCGACGCCGATCGCCAGGGCTTTGTGTGGGTCAACGGCCAGCGCGTGGGCGAGCAGCCGCTGCGGCCGTTCGACACGCTCAAGGCGTTCGAGGGCACCGACGGCCACTCGAACCGCTGCATCGCGCCGCTGACCGAGTATGGGGTCAAGCTCGACGAGCAGCCCTTCCACACGCTGCACTGCGGCGAGACCCCGCCCGACGCGCCGCTCATGGACCGGGCGCCGGCCGACTGGAACGGCATCCCCGAATACAAAGTCTGCAATGATTTCGATGCCTTCGGCCAACCGATGGTGCCGCGCATGCCCTGGAAGGTGCCGCCCGGTCACGTCTTTGTGATGGGCGACAACCGCGAGAACTCCGCCGACTCGCGCTTCTGGGGCTTCGTGCCCTACGGCGCGATCAAGGGCAAGGCGATGTTCATCTGGATGAGCTGGGACGGCACCAAGTCGTTCAGCCGCCCCTGGGAGAAGATCCGCTGGGGCCGGCTGTTCAGCGGCGTGCACGCCGACCCGGACGGGTGAGCCGGTGAAGTTCGAGGGCTCGGGGCTTCAGCCGCGCCGCGTCGTGCTCGACGCCCTGGCCATGCGCCGGGCGTTGCGGCGCGTTGCGCATCAGATCGTCGAAGGCGCCGGCGACCTGTCGACGTTGGCGCTGATCGGCGTGCGCACCCGCGGCGTGCCGCTCGCGCGGCGCCTGCAAGCGGTGATCGCCGAGGCCGAGGGCTTCACCGCGCCGGTCGGCGAGCTCGACATCACCTTGTATCGCGATGACGTCTACAACGGCCTGCAGGTGCCCGAGGTGCGGCCGACGCACCTGCCGTTTGCGGTCGATGGGCGCAATGTGGTGCTGGTCGACGACGTGCTCTTCACCGGCCGCACCGTGCGCGCCGCGCTCGACGCGGTCATGGACTGGGGCCGGCCGCGCTGCATCCGGCTCGCGGCGCTGGTCGACCGCGGCCATCGCGAGCTGCCGCTGCACGGCGATTACGTCGGCGCGACGGTTGAGACCGCGTTTGCCGAGGCCGTGCAGGTGCGCCTGGCCGAGATCGACGGCGAAGATGAAGTGGTGCTTTGGAGCCCGTCCGAGCGGGGAGGGGAGCGGTGAACCGTCCGCGCAATCACCTGCTGGGCCTCGCGCCGCTGCCGGCGGCGACGATCAGCGGCCTGCTCGACCTGGCCGAGACCTTCGGCGGCATCACCCACCGACCCATCAAGAAGGTGCCGACCCTGCGCGGCCGCACCGTCGTCAATCTCTTCCTCGAACCTTCGACGCGCACGCGCACCTCGTTCGAGCTGGCCGCCAAGCGCCTCAGCGCCGACACGCTGAACGTGGCCGGCAACTCGTCGAGCGTGGTCAAGGGCGAGACGCTGCTCGACACCGCGCGCAATCTGGCCGCCTATCGACCCGATATCATCGTGCTGCGCCACGCCGACTCGGGCGCGCCCCATCTGCTGGCGCGGCACATCGACGCGGCCATCGTGAACGCGGGCGATGGCTCGCACGAGCACCCGACGCAGGGCCTGCTCGACTGCCTGACCATCCGGCAGCACAAGCAGCGCATCGAGGGGCTCAAGGTGGCGATCATCGGCGACATCGCGCATAGCCGCGTGGCGCGCTCGGGCATCGCTGCGTTGAGCAAGCTGGGCGCCGATGTCTGGGTCTGTGGCCCGCCGACGATGGTGCCGCCGGGCGTCGAAGCGCTGGGCTGTCGGGCGACGTATCAGCGCGCCGAAGCGGTCGCCGACGCCGACGTGGTGATGATGCTGCGCATCCAGAAAGAGCGGCTGGCCGAGGAGCTGTTCCCAAGCGATCGCGAGTACTTTCGGGTCTATGGCCTCGACGAAGCCGCGTTGGCTGACGCTAAGCGTGACTGTCTGGTCATGCATCCTGGCCCGATCAACCGCGGCGTCGAGCTGGACCCGGCCCTGGCCGATGGGCCGCGCTCGATCATCCTCGATCAGGTGGCCAACGGCCTCGCGGTGCGCATGGCGGTGCTCTACCACTGCGCGGGGGGCGTGTCATGAGCGACCGGCTCTTGATCCGCGGCGGGCGGCTGCTCAGCCCGGCCACCGGCCTTGATGGCCCGGGCACGCTGGAGATCGAAGGCGGCCAGATCGTCGCGGTGCACCCCGGCGAGGTGAGCCCCGGCCCCGGCGTCGAGGTGATCAACGCCCACGATCGCGTCGTCTGCCCCGGCTTCATCGAGCTGCACGCGCATCTGGGCGAGCCGGGCGACGAGCACAAAGAAGACCTGGCCTCGGCGGGGCGCGCGGCGGCGCAGGGCGGCTTCACCACCGTCTGCGCTCGGCCCGATACGCACCCGGTCAACGACAGCCGAGCGGTCACCGAATACCTCGTGCGCCGCGCCGCCGCGGTCGCCGGGGTACGGGTGCTGCCGATCGCCGCGCTGACGCTGGGGCGCGAGGGCAAGCGCCTGACCGAGATGTTCGACCTGCGCGAAGGCGGCGCGGTGGCGTTTGGCGAGGGCGACCGCGCCATCGCCGACGCCGGCTTGATGCGGCGCGCGCTGGAGTACGCCCGGGCGCTCGACGCCCCGGTCTTTGAGTACCCCGAGGACGCAAAGCTGGCGGGCCGCGGGGTCATTCACGAAGGTCCGGTCGCCACGCGACTCGGCCTGGAAGGCGCGCCGGCCGCCGCGGAAGACGTGATCGCCCTGCGCGCGCTGGCGCTGGCGGAACAGACCGGCGCCCGCATCCACCTGGGCCCGATCAGCACCCGAGGCAGCGTGCGCGCGCTGCGCCTGGCCCGCGCCGAGGGGCTGCCGATCACCGCTTCGGTCTCGGCGCTGCACTTGCACTTCACCGATGAAGACGTGGCCGCCGACTGGTCGACCGACCTGCGCCTGCGCCCGCCGTTGCGCCCCCGGGGCCATGTCGAGGCGCTGCGCGCTGCGGTCGCCGAGGGGCTGGTCGAGGCCATCTCGGGGCATCACTGGCCGCAGGGGCTGGCCGAGAAGCAGACGCCGTTCGGGCGCGCCGAGCCGGGCGCGATCGGCTTCGAGACCACCCTGGGCCTGACGCTGCGCCTGGTCGAGAGCGGCGTCTTCGACCTGCAGACCGCCGTGGCGCGGCTCACGAGCGGCCCCGCGCGCGTGCTCGGCCTGCCCGCCGGGCGGCTGACGCCGGGCGCGCCCGCGGATGTGGTCGTCTTCGACCCCCGCGCGCGCACCCGCATCGATGGGCAGACGCTGGCCAGCAAAGCGCGCAATACGCCGCTGCTCGGGCAGGCGCTGCCCGGCCGCGTGGCCTCGACCGTGGTCGGCGGGCGCGTGGTGTACGACGCCGAGAGGAGCCTGTTGCGATGAGCCTGCGACGCGAGCTCGCCTCGCTGTTGCTCGAAGACGGCACACGCTTCGATGGCTACGCCTTCGGAGCCCGCGGCGACACCGCCGGCGAGGTCGTCTTCAACACCTCGATGAGCGGCTATCAGGAAATCCTGACCGATCCGTCATATCGAGCCCAGGTCATCACGATGACCTACCCGCATATCGGCAACTACGGGATCAACCCGGCCGATATGGAGAGCGGACGCATCCAGGCCGCCGGCTTCATCGTGCGCGAGCCGTGCCCGACGCCGTCGAGCTGGCGCAGCGAGGGCGACCTGGAAAGCTGGCTCGCGCGCGAGGGCGTGGTCGGGCTCGCCGGCGTCGACACGCGCGCGCTGGTGCGGCACATCCGCGAGAAGGGCGCGATGCGCGGCACCATCATCTCGGGTGAGCCGACGCGGTCGCAGCTTGAGGAGCGGCTGGCCGCCGAGCCGCCGATGATCGGCCGCGACCTGGTGCGCGAGGTGACCTGCGCCACGCCGTATGGCTTCGAGCTGCCCCTCCTTCGCCTGATGGGCGAAGAGGCGATGCGGCCGACGCCGGCGCGGCCCGAGACGCCCTATCGCGTCGTGGCCTATGACTTCGGCATCAAGCGAAACATCTTGCGGCTGCTGGTCGAGCACGGCTGTGCGGTCACGGTCGTGCCTGGCCACACGCCGGCGGCAGAGGCGCTGGCGCTGGGTCCGGAAGGCATCTTCTTGAGCAACGGGCCCGGCGATCCGGCCGCGGTTGACTATGCCATCGACGCGGTGAGCGAGTTGCTGGGCAAGCTGCCGGTCTTCGGCATCTGCCTGGGTCATCAGATCACCGCGCTCGCGCTGGGCGCCAGCACGTTCAAGCTGCGCTTCGGCCACCGCGGCGCCAACCAGCCGGTCAAGGTGCTCGAGACCGGGCGGGTTGAGATCACCAGCCAGAATCACGGCTTTGCGGTTGATCCGGCCGCGCTGCGCGGCGGCGCGGCCGTCAGTCATATCAACCTCAACGACGGCACGGTCGAGGGCCTGGTGCACCGCGACATGCCGCTGTTCAGCGTGCAGTACCACCCGGAAGCGAGCCCGGGGCCGCATGACGCAGAACCGCTCTTTGCGCGCTTCGCGGCGATGATGGGGGCGCGACGATGAGACGCGGGCGCATCTTGCTGGTTGCAGGCCTGCTCGCCGCGTGTCGTGGGCCCGCCGAGGCGCCGGCGCCGGTTGCGACGAAGGCGACGCCGGTGGAGGCGGCGCCGGCAAAAGAAACACCGCCGACGCCGGCCGACGCGCCGCTGCCGCCAAGCGACCGGGTCTTTGTGGCGCCGTTGGTCGATGGCGTCGACCATGTGCTGGGCGCTGACGGCGATGGTCTTTGGGCCGCGCGGCCGACGAAGGACGGGCGCGGCGTCGTGCGTTGGCGCATCAAGGGTCCGGGCGTCGTGCAGCGCATCGCGATGGGCGATCTGGGCCAGGGGCCGCGGCTGTTCATCGCCTGGGGCATGGGCCGCGGTTTTCTCGGCGCGCCCCTGGTGGTGCACGCCGCCGACCCGGCCACCGGCGCGCTCACCGAGCTGTGGCGCACGACGGGTGAGCGCAACGAAGCGGCGACGCTCGG
>JAGQJJ010000247.1 GCA_020430675.1 Myxococcales bacterium | reverse complement strand
GAGGCGCTGGGCATCCTGCCGCCGACCCAGGAACCGCGCGCCACCGAAGCGATGGCCATCATCAAGCGCCTGCGCACCGAGCGACCCGACGACCTGCAGGTCCGGCGCCTCGAAGCGCTGGCCGCCCGGCGCACGGGCGACGTCGAAGCCGAGCTGGCTGCCAAGGCCGCGCTCGCCGCCAAGAGCGAGGGTTCGGCGGGTCAGCGGGAACTGGGCGACGCGCTCGCGCGCAACGGACGCACCGGTGAGGCCGCCGCCGCTTTTGCCGAGGCCGCCAAGGCGCGCCCCGACGACCCGGACCTGCAACTTCGGCTCGGCACCGCCCTCGGGCTCGCCGGGCGTTGGGACGAAGCCGAGGCCGCGCTTGGCCGCAGCGTCGCCCTGGCCCCATCGAGCGGCGCCGCCTGGCGCGCGTTGGCCCAGGTGCGCGAGAATCGAGGCGACGCTTCTGGCGCCGCCGCGGCCTACGAGAGCCTGTTGAAGAACGCGGAGGCGCCCGATGCGGACGCCCTGCGCGCGCGCATCACCGCGCTGCGCGAGGGCGGACTGCGCGGCGCTGGTGGCAAGGCCGCCGTCGGCGGGACGGAGTGAGGAGTCGGGCTGCATGGCCAAGCTGATCGTGATGACGCCCAACGGTGAACAGAGCGAACACGCGCTGCGCGCCATCAACACGCTCGGTCGGCACCCCGATCAGACCGTGCAGATTCTTGACCGCGTGGTCAGTAAAGAGCACGCCCTGGTGACCTTCGCCGACGAAGGCTACTGGCTGCAGGACATGGGCAGCCGCAACGGCACCTTTGTCAACGGCGTGCAGATCCGCGGCCGCACCCGTCTGCGCGACGGCGACACCATCACTCTCGGCAGCACCCGCGTCATGTTTGTCGCCGATCAGAGCGGTGGCGCCAACCGATCGCGCGACGTCGGCAACGTGACGATTCAGCAGGCCGGGGTCACCGACACCGCCATTCGCTCGCGGGTGCAGGCCGACGAGACGCGCAGCCACGAGTTTCTGCCCGAGCTGCAGATCACCGACGACGCCCACCTGCGCGCCGACTACGAGAAGCTGCGCATCGCCTTCGAGCTGAACCAGGCCATCGGCACCGAGCTCGACATCGACCTGCTGCTCGACCGCATCCTCGAAAAGGCCTTTGAGTTCACCAACGCTGACCGTGGGGTCATCTTGTTGATGAACCGCACCGGCGAACCCGAGCCGCGTGCGCTCAAGAACCGGCGAGGCAAAGAAGAGAAGGTCGAGCTGTCGCAGACCATCCTCAACGAGGTCATCGAGCACCACAACGCGGTGTTGTCGAGCGACGCCACCATGGACAGCCGCTTCGGCGGCAGCCACAGCATCATCATGCAGGGCATTCGCAGCACCATGTGCGTGCCGCTGATGACCGGCGATGAGCTGCTCGGCATGATCCACCTCGACACCCGCATCGCCACCGGCGTCTTCACCGAGAAAGATCTGCGAGTGCTGACGGTCTTCGCCAATCAGGCGGCGCTCAAGATCGCCAACGCCCGCCTCGCCAAGCAGGCCGAGGACGAAGCCATCGCGCGGCACAACCTGTCGCGGCTGCTCTCGCCGAACCTGGTCGAGCAGGTGGTCAAGGGCTCGATCGCCATGGAGAAGGGCGGCGAGCTGCGCGAGGCGACGGTGCTGTTCTCTGACATTCGCGGCTTCACCGCCATGAGCGGCCGGCTCGACCCACACTCCATCGTCTCGATGCTCAACGAGTACTTCGAGATCATGGTCGACATCGTGTTTCGCTACGACGGCACGCTCGACAAGTTTGTCGGCGACGAGCTGATGGCCGTCTGGGGCGCGCCGCTCGGCCAGGTCGATCACACCGAGCGGGCGCTGCGTGCGGCGCTCGACATGATGAAGGCGCTCGAAGACTTCAACCGCTTTCGGGTGGCCAACGGCGAAGACGCGATCAAGGTCGGCTGCGGCATCAACAGCGGCCGCCTCGTCGCCGGTTATATGGGCTCGACGCGCACCATGTCGTACACGGTGATCGGCGACACCGTGAACACCGCGTCGCGTCTGTGCAGCCACGCCGGCCCGGGCGAGGTGCTCATCACCGATCCCATCCGCAACGCGCTTGGCCCGCGCCTCACGCTCGAGACGCGCCCCATGGCCGAGCTGAAGGGCATCGCCCAGCCTCTGCCAATCTATCGGGTGCTCGCGCTGAAGTAACCGCGGCGCGATCGGGCGGGTCAGACCGCCAGCCCCAGCCCCGCCAGTTCGGGGCGGTCGCCGATCACGCCGACGATCTCGCGGTGGGGCAGGATATTGGTCAGGAAATCGCGTTCGTAACCGGAGCCGCGCAGCAGACCGAGCTGACGGCTCAGCTCGGTCCATGCCCGCTCGATGGCCACCGCGGCGCGCGCTTCATCGCCCAGCGCTTTATGGATCCGATAGCGGCACAGCTCGACCTCGCTCTGCAGCCGGGCGAGGCGCGGTTGCACCGCCAGGGCGGCGCGCAGCGCTTCGTCCAGCTCGGGCAGCCGGTCGCGGGCCTCTTCGGCACGATCGAGCATCACCAGCCCGCGAAGCTGGATCATCAGCGCCCGTACCAGCCCATCGTGATGGCCGATCTCGATCGCGCGATCCGCCGCTTCGCCGGCATAGCGCATGCCGCCCTGCACCAGCTTTTCGCCGCGAGCGAAGAAGGCCAGGTTGCTGGCCAGCGCCAGCAGCGCTTCGACGTAGAGTGGCTCGCGCACCGCTTTGCGGCCGCCCAGATCCTTGAGGCACATGCCGAGCAGCTTGGTCGCCTCTTCGAGCCGCCCCTGCTGCGCCAGAATGCTGCCCTTCGAGATGCTCGCTTCCGCCTGAAGCAACCGATCGCGTTGTTTATCGGTCACTTGCAGGACTTCATAGTACAGGTCGCCCGCTCGGTCATGGTCGCCGAACAGGCTGTGCAGATGGGCCAGCTTGAGCAGAATGCGGGCCCGCATGCGCTGCTCGTCCATCTCGGCCAGCAGCGCCTCGGCGCGTTGCAGCAGGGCCTGCGCGTCGAGCAGGCGGCCCGAAGTCCAGAACAGATCGGCCAACGGCTCGATGGCCAGCGCCTCGCCGCACGAGTCCCCGGCGCGCCGGTAGTTGCGCCAGCCCTCAAACAGCCGGTGGTGGGCCTCGCGGAACGCGCCCTCGGCGGCGTGGCTCAGCCCGCGCAGGTGCAGCAGCCGAGCGCGCAGCAGGTCGGGCAGCCCATCGAGTGGCCCGCGCAGCACTTCGTCGAGGAAGATCGTCGCTTCCTCGCGCTGCCCCTGCTGCCAGCAGTTGACCGCCAGCGCCAGGCGGACGCGCGCGCCCTCCACGACGTCCGAGGTGCTCATCAGATCGACGAGCTGCTCCTCGGCCGACTCGTGGTCGCCGAGCTGCACCGCGAGGGTCGCGCGCCGCAGCGCGTCCTGACGAAGCTGGTCGAGCTCGGCCGTGTCATCGGCCAGCGCGGCGATCTGCTGAAAATCCTGCGCGCGCAGTTCGTGCTGCCCGATATAGGCAAAGAGCCGCTCGCGCCGGCGCAAGACCTCGACAAAGAGGCGGTCATGCGCCGGCCGCGGCAGGCCCTTGAGCAGCGCCAGCGCCTGATTGCACAGCTCAAGCGCGCCGCCCACTTCATGCACTTCGAGGCAGCGGTCGATGGCGTTGAGCAGCCCGGCCACCGCGCGCTCAGGCTGCCGGGCGAGCGCCAGGTGACCCGCCGCCAGCGAGGGGAAGGCCGAGACCGCCGGCAGGGTGAAGAGCAGCTCGCCCGCGTCGTGGTGCAGCGCGCGGCGCCGCTCGACGCTCATCTGGCGGTAGATCTCATCGCGCACCAGCGGGTGGCGCGCCTGCACCGAGGGGGTGTCGCTGGAGACGGTCGGCTCGATCAGCCCGTGCAACCGCAGCGTATCGAGCGCCGCCGCCTGCGCTTCGGGCCCGATGCCGCGGCGCGTCAGCAGCGCGCTGAGCAGCTGGTGGTCGATGGTATCTTCGATGACGGTGATCGCTTCGAGCACCTCGATGGCCACCGCGTCGAGCCGCGCGCGCCGCCGGGCCACGATCATCGCCAGCTCGCCGATCTCGCCCTCGGGCAGCCGCGCGATCTCGACCCATCGATCGCCATCGAGCCCGATGATGCCGTCGTCGACCAGCTGGCGCAGCGCCTCGTGCAGCAGCAGCGGCGAGCTCTGCGTGCCCGCGTGCAGCCGCAGGCGCGTCTGCTCGTCGAGCTGGTTGGGCGAGAGCAGCCCATCGATGAGCTGCTCGCCTTCGTTCATGTCGAACGGCTGCAGCACCACCTCGTTGAAGTTCGGGTTGCGCTGCATCGAAGCTGGCGCGTTGAAGCGCGCGTCGTAGGTCAGCAGCACCATCAACGGCGCGACGGGCCGCACTCGTTCGAGAAGATGGCGCAGCACGTCCCACGAGGGCAGGTCCATCTCGCCGGCGTCTTCGATCACCACAAAGAGCGGTCCGCGCGTCGTCTGTCGCGCGCGAAGTGAGAGCGCCTCGAACAGCGCCACCAGCACCCGCAGGCGGCCGATGCGCCCCGCGCGGCCGCTCGGCGGCCGCCCCCAATCGGTCCCGTCGATGCCCAGCATGCGCGCCAGATGCGCGGCGCCGTTGACCAGCGTCTCGCGATCGACCGGAAGCCGCGGCGCCAGCGCGGTCAGCGAGGTCAGGCCCGCGTGCAGCCGCTCGGTGGGGTCGTCGCCGCCGAGCGAGATGTGGAACGCCTCGCGCACCAGCGCGGCGATGGGCCACCCGGGCAGGTTGAACAGCCGCGGCACCCGCGTGCGCAGCACCATCGGCCGCCCGTCGATCTGCCGCTCGACCCGTTCGAGGAAGGTATTGACCAGCGTGGTCTTGCCATAGCCGTCGGGCGCCTTGATGCCAACGACCTGATGGCCGCCCTCGTGCGAGGTCACCACCCGCAGCCGCGCCCAGACCTGGCGCAGCTCGTCGCTGCGGCCCACCGGGCGCACCCGGGCCAGGCGCTCCATCAGCGCGCGCACCACCGCCGGGTCGGATTGCACCAGATCGTGGAGCGAGACCGAAGACGAAGGCCCCGAGTCATGCAGGGTGCCATAGGCCTGGGTGCCCACCCCGCTGCGCGGGTCGACCAATCGGTCGCAGATGCCGGCGATCACCTCGCGGGTGACCGCGCGGATGGCCCGCATTGCGTCGATGAAATCGTCCGGATCGAGGTAGAGCGACTGCGCTCGGATGATGACCAGATCCTCGAACTGGAAGAACGTGCGGATCACCAGCGAGGGTGGGGGATGCCCGCCCGGCCACGGCGACACGAAGGTCTGGAAGGCGACGTCCAGATGGCGTGGGCTGCGCGACTCGGCGAAGAGCGCATAGTGCCAGAACGCATCGCGCAGCCCCTCCTGCAAGCGGGCCGGCGCGGCTTCACGGAACAAGGGTTCGGCCTCGCGCAATGACGAGATCAGGTCATCGACCAGCTCGTAGACGTGGCCCTCGATATAGGCGACGAGGTTCTGCACCGGACCGACTCTAACCGTGACCCGATGGGGGGTCAACGCCGAGAAGCGGCCCGCGCGAGCGAGCGCAGCCGTTGTTCGCGCCGAGGGTTCCTGGTACCCCTCTGCCCTGCGATCCTGTCAGTTGGGGGGCCGATGAAGCCCACGGTGCTCATCGTCGATGACGACGCCTCGAACCTGGCGAGCCTCATCCGCATCTTCGAGCGGCTCGACCTGCGCGCGCTGCCGGCGACCAGCGGGCGCGAGGCGCTCGACGTGCTGCGCGGCACGCCGATCGAGGTGGTGCTCACCGACCTGATGATGCCCCAGATGAGCGGGGTCGACCTGCTCAAGAACGTCAAGGCCATCGCGCCCGACACCGAGGTCATCCTCATGACGGCGTACGGCACCATCGAGCGCGCCGTCGAGGCGATGCGCGAGGGGGCCTACGACTTTGTGACCAAGCCGTTCCGCCGCGCCCAGATCGAGCGCGTGGTGACCCGGGCGCTGGAGAAGCAGGCGCTGCTCGCCGAGAACCGGGCGTTGCGGGCGCAGCTTGAAGATGCGCGTCAATCGGGGGCGCGCACCGGCGGCATCATCGGCAACGCGCCGGCCCTGCGCCGGGTGCTCGACACGGCGCGGCAGGCGGCGCCGTCGACGGCCACCGTGCTCTTGATGGGCGAGAGCGGCACCGGCAAAGAGCTCTTCGCCCGCGCGATTCACCGCCTGTCGCCCCGCGCGGACGGGCCGTTTGTGGCGGTGAACTGCGGTGCGCTGCCCGAGAGCATCATCGAGGCCGAGCTGTTCGGCGCCGAGCGCGGGGCCTATACCGGCGCCCACGCCACGCGCGACGGCCGCTTCAGCCGCGCCGATGGCGGCA
>JAGQJJ010000246.1 GCA_020430675.1 Myxococcales bacterium | reverse complement strand
GTGCTCGCTTGCACCCGCGAAGAACCGGCGGCGCCGGCCGATCCGGCGGCCAAGGCGCCCGAGGCGGCGACCCAGCCGGCCGCGCCGAAGGCGGAAGCCAAAGAGGCGGAGGCCAAAGAGACGGCGCCAAAGCCGGACGCGCCCCCGCCGGCGACGCCCGCCGCACCCGCCGGCCGCGCGCCGCGGGTCACCGCCGTGCTCAGCGCCGCCGATACGATGGGCGTGATGGGCATCGAGGGCCTCGCTGAGTGGGGCACGCTGGTGCCCACGATCATCGAAGCGCTGCCCGCCGAGATGCGCGCCGACATGCCGCCCGAGCTGGGCGATCCGGCGAAGCGGGTCGAGAAGCTGGGATTTGATCCGTTTGCGCCCGAGGGCTGGTCGACCATTGGCATCGACCCGGCGGCCGGCGTGGCGCTCTTCATCGATCGCCGCCTCGAAGGCGAGAAGCCCGAGCTGACGCCCCGGCCGGCGCTGGCGTTTCGCGTGACCGACCGCGCGAAGCTGATCGCCTTCCTGGCCGGCCGCGGCAAGGCGGTGACCTTGAACGACGCTGCCGGGCCGAGCGAGGTGGCCACCGTCGACACCGAGCGCTTCCTGGTTGGCGCGCGCGGCGGCTTTGCCATCGTGCAGCCGGTGCCCACCGGGGTCGACCCGGCGACCATGCGGCCGGCGTTCGACGCCTTCCTGGCCGCGAAGGACGCTTCGCTCGCCGACGCCGAGCCGCTGGGCCCGGCGGTGCGCCTGCTCGGCGGCCCGGCGCGCGTCTTCAGCATCGGTCAGGTTGGCCTGCTGGCCGCGCGGGCGCTGAGCGACCCTGCGGAGATGGCGCTGGCGACCTGGGTGGGTGAGCGCCTGCCCGCCATCGGCGCTTCGTTCAGCCCCGGCGCCGGCGAGCTGCGACTGCTGGCCTCAGCCGAAGCCGCCCGCGACCTGGCCCGCGTCTTCGAGCCCGCCGCCGAGCCCCCCCGCTTCTCACGCTTCATCGGTGCCGATGAGGTCGTAGTGCGGTTCAGCCTGAACCTGACGAGTTTCTTCGACGGCATCGCCGCGCTCATCCCGCCCGCCGCGGCGCAGGCCCGGGCGCAGGTGATCATGGCCAAGAACATCGTGCCCGTCGGCACCGGCGTGACGCTCGAAGAGTTCGCCCAGGCTTTCACCGGCCATTTTGCGGTAGTGCTCGCGGCGACGATGTTCGGCGCCAAGAACCCGCAGCCCGATGGCGTCTTTCTCATCGGCGTGAGCGACCAGACCAAGGCCGACGACGTGGTCAAGCGGCTGCTCGACAAGATCGCCAAGCAGGGCGGAGCCAGCGTCGAGCCGGTGCAGGTCAAGGATCACCCCGGGTATGCGCTGCAGGCCGGCGGCCCGACGGTCATGGTGGTGCGGGTCGAAGATGTGCTGGTCATCGGCCCCTCGCGCGCTCGGGTCGAAGCGGCGCTCGGCGGCGGCGGCGCGAAGGGCGAGGCCGCAGCGGCGGCCGATGGGCGCGCGCTCTTTGCCATGGCCATCCCCCGCGCCTTGACCGCCAAGATGATGGCCCAGGTCGATGATGGCACCCCGCAGAGCGCGGCGGCGCGGGCGGCCCTCGACGCGCTGTGGCCCAAGTTCATCGGCGACGCTTTTGATGCCCGGCTGGTGCTCGACGACCACGGCGTGCGCGCGGTGGGCATGGAGTCGGCGATGATCGCGGGCGTCCTGCCGGCGGTCGCCATCCCGGCGTTTGTGAAGTACATCCGCCGCTCGAAGGCGGCCGAGGCCCGCATGCGGGTGCGCTCGATCGCGATGGCCGCGCAGCTCGCGAGCATGGACGGCAAGCTGCCGGCGGCCGCGCCGCTGACCCCCGAGGCCGACCCGTGCGCCAACGGCGACGATGGGCAGATGGTCACCGCCGAGAGCTTCGCCCACCCCACCTGGCAGGCGCTCGGCTTTGCGCCCGAGGGCAAGCTGTTCTATCGCTATGCTTTCGAGCCGACGGCCGACGGCAAGGGGTTCACCGCCCGAGCGGTCGGCGACCTCGACTGCGACGGCGTCGCGTCGACCTTCGAGGTCACCGGCGCACCCGATGAGTCCGGCGAGCTCAGCATCAGCCCGATCAACGTCACCGACGAGCTGGAGTAGTCGCGTCGAAGGCCGTGCGCCACTCGCCGGTGCCCACGAAGCGGGCGATGGCAAGCGCGGCCATGGCAAAAGGCGTGGCCACCAGCGGGTCGTCCTCGCGCAGATCGGTCGCCGGGTTGCGCCACGCGCCGTCCTTGTCCTGGCGGGCCAGCACCGCGTCGGCCAGGCGGTCGAGGCGGGCGCGGTCGCCGCGGTCTTTCAAGGCGTGCGCGGTGGTCCAGGCCCAGTAGTAATAGACCGAGCGGCGCAGCACCTCACGCGGTGGCGGATAGTCGCCGCCCGGGTGCTCGGGGTCAAAATGCGCCACGAGCCAGGCGTCGGCGGCAGCGAGGCGCGGCGCGTCTGCGGGGCCGCCGACGCGGCGCAGCGCGCGCAGGCCATCGGCGGTCATCGAGCCATAGGAGCGGTAGCGCGGGTGGGCTTCGTCGGTGCCCGCGGCCAGATCGGCCTTGTTCTGGATGCGATTCGCCGGGGTGAAGAAGAAGCCGCCGTCGTCGAAGCGCGGGTCGGCCTTGCCCTCAGCGAAGTTCTGGCAGCGGCGCACGAAGCGCGCGGCCTGGGCCATGCGCGCGTCATCGCGCGGCACCCCGGCGAGCTGCAACGCGCCGATGGCGTACAGCGTCGACGACAGGTTGGCCGAGAGCAGGTGATCGGCCTCGGCGCCGTCCTTGGGGCGGGTCAACGGGCCGGTGTAATAGCCGAAGCCGCCATACGAGGGATCGTCGGGGCGCCAGCCGTGCTGCTCGGTGAGCTGGCGGGCCGACAGAAAGCGCACCAGGGCGGCGCGGGCCTTGGCGTGGCGGGCGTTGGCCGGCACGCTCAGCACCATCAGCGCGCCGCCGCTGGCGTAGACCGGGTAGGCCAGATAGCCCTCGACCTCGCCGCTTGCGCCGACGAGGCCGGCGAGGAAGTCGACGCCGCGGGCATAGGCCGCGGGCACCGTGGGCTGCGGCGGCGCAAAGAGCAAAGCGCTCAGCACGAAGGGTGTCTGGCTGTAGCCATCCTTGAAGGCGCCGTAGTCTTCCGAGCGCCACGCCCCGTCCTCGCCCTGGCGCGCGAGCAGGAAGGCCGCGCCGCGATTCAGCGCGGCGTCGATGGCCGCCGGTGTCGCCGCCCGCGCCGAACCGACCAGGAGCAGCGCCAGCAGGGCGCCCCAACGCGCCATCATGGGCACGGCCCAGCGCCGGGGCACGCCAACAGGCGGCCGTCGCGGCAGAAGAACTCGCAGGGCGAGCAATCGATGCGGCGCAGCTCGTCTTCGTCGATCGCGCCGTCGCAGTCATCGTCCACGCCATCGCAGCCGTCGAAGTTGTCCGGCGGCGGCGCGATGCACTCTTCGACGCCGTCGTTGCAGGCGACCAGGCCCACGCCGCACCGCCCCGGCAGGCCGGTCTCGCACGGCTGCTCGGCGTCCATGTCGTCGACGGTGCCGTTGCAGTCGTCGTCGATGCCGTTGCACTGCTCGGGCATCGGCGCCGGCCCGTCGCAGATGATGCGGTCATTGAGGCAGCGTTGCGTGCCCATGCCGCAGGCGCCGGGCTGGCCGGTCATGCACGGCGCGCCGTTGAGCCCTTCGTCGGCCTGCCCGTCGCAGTCGTCGTCGCGGCCGTTGCAGACTTCGTCGGACGGATTGCCCGCCCGCACGCTGCACTCGGTGTCGGCTTCGTCGGGCGTGCAGACCGTCTCGCCCGTTCGCCGACACGCGCCGACGCCCACGCTGCACGGCGCGCCCAGGTTCGGGAAGGCTTCATCGACCGGGCCGTCGCAGTCATCGTCGGCGCCATTGCAGCGCTCGGCCCGGGGCTGAACGAGCGCCTCGCAGGACTGTTGCCCGCCCTGGCAGCGCAAGCGCCCCGCGCGGCAGGCCCCCGCCAGCGCGGTCTGGCAGTCGCCCTCGGGCACGTCCTCGTCGATGCGTCCGTCGCAGTCGTCGTCGAACCGGTTGCAGGCCTCGGCTGCCGGTGAGCCCTCGCGCACGCTGCACTCGACGCCGGCGCCGTCATTGGTGCAACGGAGCGTGCCATCGCGCTCGCAGCGACCGACCCCGACCACGCAGGGCTCGCCCACCGTTGGGAAGTCTTCGTCGTGGGCGCCATCGCAATCGTCGTCGCGCTGGTCGCAGCGCTCGACGCGAGGGCTGATGCCGCCCGCGCAGGGCCCCCAGCCATCCATGTCGCAGCGCTGCAGGCCCAGCTCGCATCGGCCGATGTCGGTGCCGCACGGGCGCTCGGCGCCGATCATGCAGTCGCAGGCGTCTTCGTCGATGCGCCCGTCGCAGTCGTCGTCCCCCAGGTTGCATTCCTCGTCGGGCACCGCGCCGCATTCACCGCAGGCGTTGGCCACGCCTTCGTCGGTCTGGCCGTCGCAGTCATCGTCGATGGCGTTGCAGACCTCGACCAGCGCGCCGCAGCCGTGGCAGGCGTTGGTCACGCCTTCGTCGACGCGGCCATCGCAGTCGTCGTCCTCGCGATTGCAGACCTCGGCAGGCACGGGGCCGCAAGCGCCGCAGGCGTTCTGCAGCCCCTCGTCGACCGCGCCGTCGCAGTCGTCGTCGTGGCCGTCGCACACCTCGCCTTGGGGCGCGACGCCATCGCAGGGCAGCCAGCGCCCCTCGCCGCCGCAGATGCGCCAGCCGATGGTGCACTCGCCGACGTCGGTGCCGCAGGCCTCCTGATCGCCGGGCGAGCAGGGGCAGCCCTCGTCGACCTGGGCGTCGCAGTTGTTGTCGACCCCGTCGCAGACCTCGGCCGGCAGCGCCCCGCAGCGCCCGCAGGTGTTCAGCGTGCCCTCATCGACCGCGCCGTCGCAGTCGTCGTCGGCGCCGTTGCACGTCTCGGTGGTCGCCGTGCCGTTAAAACAGAAAGCGTTGCGCTCGGCGTCGGTGCATTCGCTGGGCGCCGCATCGGGCGGCAGACCCTGGTCGCGGGGCGGCTTCGCCTCGGCCTGATCGGGTCGGGCGTCGGGCAGCGAAGCGTCGGACAGCAAAGCGTCGGCCTCATCGAGCGGGGGCAGCCCGCCGGGCACCGAGATGCAGCCCGACGCGAGCAGGGCCAGCACGGCGCCCACGGCGCGGCTCAAAACCGCCCCTCCACCAACGCGCCGCCTGGCGTCGGTCGCACCGCCACGGCGCCGTCGTCGAGCCATTCATGGATCGCAAAGCCGCCCGCCACCGCGCCGGCGGCCAGCAGCACAAATGCCATCGTCTGCTGCGTCTCGACCTGCTCCACCGCCGCGTCCAGATCGCGGCTGGCGGCGGCGTAGGCGTCGGCGTCGTGCGCGTCGCGGGCCCGCTCGCCGCGCTTGAAGGCGGCGTCGGCGTCGTCGGCCGAGCCGAGCGCCAACGTGTAGAACGCAACCCCGGCGATGAGCGCGGCGCCAGCGCCAGCGCTCAGGCCGATGGCCAGCGTGCGGTCGGGCGCGGCGAAGGCGGTCGAATTGCTGACCGCGACCGCCGGCTCCAGCTCGCGCCACGCGCGGCAGTGGCCCCGGCCCTCGGCGGCGCGGCCCAGGTCGGGCAGCAGGCTGCACAGCGCGCGATGGGGCAGCGCGGCATCCGGGCGGGCCCGGCTCGCCGCCTCCCACGCGCCGGCCGCGCCTTTCTGGTCACCGGCCTGCACCGCGGCGCGGGCGCGCTCGACCAGCACGTCGTAGTCCTCGTCGGCCGGCGCCGGGGCCAGCGCCGCGCAGCGCAGGTCGAGCTGCGCTTTGCCTTTGGCCGCCAGGGCGCGCACCGGCCCGGCCAGCTCGGCCGCACGCGCCGCTTCGCCATAAGCCTGCGCCGCCTCGCAGACGCGCGGATCGTCGCCATCGCGGTCGAGCACGGTCTGCAAGGTGCGGGCAAAATTGAACGCGAGCTGGGCATCGCCCGCGCACTCCGGCTTGGCCCGCGCGGCGGCGAAGGCGGTCTGTGCCGCGTCGGGGCCCGAGGTGCGAAAGGCGCGGGTGCCCTCTGACGAGCAGTCACGCTCGGCGCGCGCCGGGCCGGCGAGCAGCGCGCTCAGGGCCAGCGCGGCCGGCAGCTCAGCGCGAATCCGCACCGCCACCCTCGCTCAGACAGCCCAGGCCGACCAGACCGCAGGCCATCGTGTACCGCTCGTCAAGGCCCGCGGCCAGGCGGGCATCGGCGCGGCGCAGGCGGGCCAAGCTGCGCTCGGCGTCGCCGCAGCGGCACAGCGCCACCTGGTGCTCCACCGTGCGCACCAGCGCTTGCGGATCGTCCTTCTTGGGGGCCGTCGTGCGCG
>JAGQJJ010000245.1 GCA_020430675.1 Myxococcales bacterium | reverse complement strand
GCGCCACCGGATTGTGGATCGCGGGCGGCGCCGCCGAGGTGGCCGACGTCGAGGTCATCGGCGGCCAACGCGGCATCCGCGTCGAAGGCGGCGGCACCCTCGCCGGCGACCGCGTGACCTGCCAACGCCCCACCATCGACGGCGTATCGATGCAAGAGGCCGAAGCCACGTTGATCGCGCTGCGCGTCACCGGGGCCGGCAGCACCGGATTGGCGCTCAACCGCGGCAGTCGCCTCCACTTGCGCGAGGCGGTCATCGACGGCGCCGGGCGCATCGGCGCGCTGGTCAGCGACGCGGATCTCCAGGCCGACGGGCTGCAAGTGCTCGACGCCACCGAGCGTGGTCTGTCGTTGCTGCGGGCCACCGCGCGGCTCGACGGGCTCGAAATTCGGCGCGCGGGCAATGTGGGCGTGCAGATCACCGACGCCGCCGGCGACGTCACCCTGGGCAGCGGGGTCATCGCCGACTGCGCGACGAGCGGGGTGGCGATCTTCGGCGACAGCGGCGCGATCACGCTGGGCGCGATGCGCGTCGAAGGCACCGTCGCTGGCGAAGCGGGGCTGGCCGAGGGGGTGCACATCTTCCAGGCGCAGGCCACGCTGCAAGGCACTGAGGTGCGCGGCAACGGCGGCGCCGGCGTGCTGGTCGAGCAGGCGGTCGCCGTCGTGCGCGACGCGGTGCTCGCCGAAAACACCGAGCCGGGCCTGGTCGCGCTCGACGCGCCGCAGCCGATCATCGTCGAGCGCACCGAAGCCCGCAGCAACGGCGGCGCCGGCTTCTTCTTCCTCGGCGGCGAGGCCACCCTCGACGACTGCACCGGCGCCGAGAACCGCCTCAACCTGAGCGTCGGCCCCGGGCACGGCGCGGCGGCGGCGGCCGGCGCCCAGCTCACCGTAATCGGCGGGGCCTACATCTCAAACGTGGGCAACGGATTGTCGGTCGAGCCGGGCGCACAGGCGACGGCCAGCGGCGCGCGCTTCGCCGGCAACGGCCGCTACGGCGTCGAAGCCGCCTGCGATGCCTTCAGCGAGCCCGAGCCCAACGCCTATGCGGAGAACGGCGCGGGCGATCGCGGCGGCTGCCGCTGACGCAATTCGCACGATAAGCACGCCGCGCCGCCCCGCTGGCCACGTTATCGTGCCAGCTCACCCACCAGCCGGCGCAGCCCGGCATCGGGGAAACCGCTGAGCAGCACCGCGCCTTCGTCGCCGATGGTCAGCTCGGCCACCTGGCCGGGCGCGCCCGCCAACGCGCCCGCCGGCAGCGGGCGGCCCAGACACCACAAGCGCTGATTGCGCGACGCGCGCCAGACGCGCCGGCCGGGTCGACGCGCGTCGTAGCGGCCATCGACCAGCCAATCGAGGCGCGCCCGCAGCGCCGAGGCGCCCGCCGGCGCGGTCGGTCCGCGCAACGCCTCGAACGCATAGCCCGAAAACGCCATGGCGTCGGCCTCGGGCCACCCGGCGCGCACCGCGTCGAGCAGCGCAGCGAGCGCGGCGGCCTGCTGAAAGGGCTCGCCGCCCGAGAACGTCACCCCGCGATGCGCCGCCGTGCGCGCCGCAAGCACGCGCGCGGCCACCGACTCAATCGACTCGGCCGGCCCGTCCGCGCCATGCGTACCCGGGTTGAAACACCCCGGACACGCCAGATCGCAGCCCTGCACCCAGACCACGACCCGCAACCCCGGACCGTTGACCCGCGAGGAAGGCGCCAGCCCCGCCAGGCGCAATTGCTGACAATCCGCGTTCTTCAGCGCGTTTGGTTTCAGTGGGTTATCGGTCATTGCTGCCAGTTTTTTCGAGTTTCTGCGCAACGATCCGCCGACCGTGCCGATAGAGATCCTGTGACCCCAAGCAACGGAGGATGCGCATGGAACAGCAGCACGCGGTCGACGTGGTCTTTGATCAGATGATCGGCAGCAGCCCACCGATGCGGGCGCTCAAATCGCGGCTGCTGCGCTTTGCCGCCACCCACGCACCGGTGCTGATCCAGGGCGAGACCGGGGCCGGCAAGGAGGTCACCGCCTATTCGCTGCACCGCTGCTCGGCGCGCGCCGCCGGGCCCTTCGTGCCGGTCAACTGCGGCGCGGTGCCGCGCGAGCTGATCGAAGCCGAGCTGTTTGGCAGCCTGCCCGGGGGTTATACCGGCGCCCGCCGCCGCGACGGGCTGCTGGTGCGCGCCGACGGCGGCACGCTCTTCCTCGACGAGATCGGCGACCTGCCCACGTCGGCCCAGGTCGTGCTGCTGCGCGTGCTTGAGACCGGCCTGGTCTGCCCCGTCGGCGGCGACACGCCCCGGCGCGTCGACCTGCGCGTCCTCTGCGCCACCCATCGCGACCTGCCGGCCATGGTCGTCGAGGGCCGCTTCCGCGAAGACCTGTACCACCGCCTCGCCGCGCTGATCGTGCATGTGCCGCCGCTGCGCGATCGACGCGAAGACCTGCCCGCCCTGGCGCGGGCGCTGATCGGCGTCGCGATCGAGCGCTTCACGCCCGCGGTCTGGCCCAAGCTGACCGCGCATGCCTGGCCCGGCAACGTGCGCGAGCTGCGCAACGTGCTCATCCGCGCGCTCGCCGAAGCCGGCGGGCAGCCGGTGCGCCCGCGCCACATCCGCTTCGATGCATCGAGCGGCGTGCCCGGTGAGCGCCCCGAGGTGATTCAGCCGCTGCAAGTGCACCTGACCGCCTATGTGCAGAACGCGCTGCGCCGCTACGGCGGCAATGTGCGCGCGACGGCCCGCGCGTTGGAGGTCAGCCCGACGACCATCTACCGCTACATCGCGATGGACGATCCATGACAGCGGTGCGCGCGGGCTCAATCGATCTGCGAGGCCACTTCTTCGAGCGGTTCCCAGTCGACGTCGGTCTCGGACCAGCGCTCCAGCAAGGCCAGCTCGCGGCGCTCGGCGTCGTTGGCCATGAAAGCGTCGAGCACCTCGGCGCCGCGCTCGATGTCGATGAGCAGCACCGTGTTGCGCGGGCGGCTGGCGGTGGCGATCTCGAGCACCACCTGGCGCCGGTTGGCCTGCGCGATGCGGGTCATCGCCGCGTCGAAGAGCACGCCGAAGAGCAGGAAGGCCCCACCGATGAGGCCGGTCATCAGGTCGCCGGCGCGCAGGCCGACAAAAAACAGGTGCCCGCCGAGCACGCCAGCGGTGACCATGCCAAGCAGACCGAGCACCACGTAGAACAGCCGCATGCGCTGGCGAACCTGAACGGCGCGCAGATCTTCGAGCGCGTGGCTGTCGCCGGTGCGGTCGATGACGCGCCCGCCCAGGCTGCGCACCGTGGTGATGATGACCTCGCGGTCGGTCAGGCGAATCTCGCCCTGCCAGCGCAGGCCCAGCGCGGCGAGGGCGCGGTCCTTCAGGTCGCGCAGCAGATCGAGGCCCAGATAGGCGCCGAGCACCGAGCGCGCCACGCCCGGGCGCCGCCGCAGCACGCGCACCGGCGCCACCAGCGGGCGCTCGCGGTCGGGGCGGTTGACCAGCAGCGGGCTGAGGCCGATCGGCGCCTCTTCGATGCGGCCGTGCGCGTCGTCGTGCAGGTCGGCTTCGCCCGCGCCGGTCTCGCGCTCGATCTCGGCGATGGTATGGGCGGCGTCGATGATGGCGCCCATCTCCAGCTGGTCGAGGGGCTGGCGCAACAGCTCGGGCGCGAGCGTGGGCAGCATCTGCTCGATGGCGCCAAACGCGGCGAGGCCATCGGTGACGTCGCGGTGCTCCAGGTAGACGCGGATCAGGCTCTGGTAGAGCAGCCGGCCGGCGTCGCGGGTGTCGACGCGGGCGTAGAGCGTGCGGCACACCGCGCTGACCTGGGCGGCGTAGACCTCGCAGAAGCGCGCCAACAATTGCTGCCGCGCGGCCGCCGAGGCCTTGTCGCCCGCCCAGCGGGCGGCGTGCTCGGCCAGTTCGAGGCCGAAGGTCTCAAGGCGGTCGCGCACGCGGGGCGCGTCGGCGCCGATCAGCGCGCCGAGGGCCCGGCGCACGCCGCGGGCAAAGACCCCGTCGTTGAGCGGGTGCTCGACGCCCGAGGGCGTGAACGTCTGATAGAAGGTGTGCACCACCCGTTCGAGCAGGCGCCGGCCGGGCAGCGTCGCCACCAGGGCCGCGTCGTGGGCCAGATCGGCGAGCAGCAGCGTCTGCCGCAGCGCGCGCGCGTCGGCGCGAATGGCCTGAACCAGACTCTCGGCGGTGCCCTCGCGGGCCCGCTCGCGGGCCAGGGCGCGCAGGCCGCCGACCAGTTGGCGCAGATTGGCGCTCGGCCGCTCGGGCAGGTGCGCCTGGGCGTAGATCTCGACCAGCCGCTCGCCGATCTCGGGCAGCGGCCGCGAGCGCAAGTATTCGAGCACGCGGCCGACGATGGCCTCCTGGTCGCCGTGCATCTGCAACGCAAACAAGGCGCACGAGACGAGCCGGCTGTCGCCGCGCGTCAAAAAGACGTGCAGCACCTCGGCGTCCTCGACCATGGCCGGCGAGCTGCACACGTAATGCAGCATGTGCGGGTCGTTGCAGCCCTCGGCCAGCGCGCGGATGAAGCGCCAGCGATAGCGCTCGGCGAGCAGGATGCGGGTGACGTGGCGCTTGAGCACCACCCAGGCGCGGCCGCGGCCGGCGCTGAGGCCGGTGGCGTCGAGGGCCAGCAGTTGCCCGAGCAGCCAGGGCGAGGCGGCGTCGTCGGTGACCTGCGTGCGGCGGCTGACCTCGGCGGCGACGCGCTCGACATAAGCCTGCCAGAAGCGCAGGGCGTCCTCTTCCGGGCAGACATCGTCGAGGAAGTAGGTGATCGCAAACGGCCCGAAGCGCTCGACGCCGGGCAGCAGCCCGACGACGCGCAGGGTGAAGGCGTGGCGATCGCCCGGGCTGAGCGGGCTGAGCTTCTCGGCAAAGCCGCGGCTGAACAGGTAATTGACCGCGTCGATGACGCCGGGCTCGGCCGGCTCCGCGAGCGCGTCGAGCAACGGCATCACGCGTTCGGCGGTGGGCAAAGCGGGTCGGTCGCTGCCCAGGCGATGGCGCCGCGCAAACGAGGCCAGCAGGGTGGCGTCGACGTCCGTGTCGGGGTTGAGCGCGACGTGGATCAGCAGGTCGAAGACGAGCCCGGCGAGCCGGGGCGTCTCGTCGCGGGTCTCGAAGCGGGCCACGACCGCATCGCGCCGCTTGCGCAGGGCGCGGTGAAAGACGCTGCGCGGCGACTCCGCGGGGCGGGGCTCGGTGGCGAGGGCGGTGGCCATGGCCAGGGCATGCTACGCCGGGCCGCGCCCGGCCGGCAACTTGGGCGGTGACACCGCGATGTCAGCCGGGAACGCGCCGATCACCGCGGTGCGCAAGTCCATCGAGCGTCAACGGCGCCGCGCGCCGATCAGTACTTGCCCCACGAGAGCACGAGCGACTCGATGGTGACCTTCTCGCGCGGCCGGTTGCCCGCTTCCACCGGCACGCGGGCGATCTTCTTGACCGTCTCGACGTCCTTGCACTCGCCGAAGATGGCGTGCTTGCCGTCGAGCCAGGGCGTGGCCTTCTCGGTCAGGAAGAACTGGCTGCCGCCGGTGTCGGGGCCGCGGTTGGCCATGCTGAGCAGGCCGCCGCGGTCGTGCTTCAGCTCGGGGTGGAACTCATCTTTGATCGTGTAGCCGGGCCCGCCGCGGCCGGTGCCGGTCGGGTCGCCGCCCTGGATCATGAAGTTGGGGATGACGCGGTGAAAGATGAGGCCATCGAAGAACTTGCTCTTCTTCGGCTTGCCCTCGGCGTCGGTGTACTCCTTGTTGCCGGTGGCGAGGCCGGCGAAGTTGGCGACGGTCATCGGAGCGCGCTTGTAGAAGAGGCGGCAGTTCACCACCCCGAGGTTGGTGGTGAAGGTGGCGAGCAGATCGTCGCCGTCGCCGGTGACGCCCTTCAGCGCCGCCTGCAGGTCGGCCTGCTCAAGCTTGGGCGCGGCAAATGCCGGCGTGGCGAGCAGGGCCAGGGCGACGAGCGGGCCGAAGAAGCGGGCGAGGGTGCGGAACATCAGGCGCCTCCTGTGGGGGGACCGGTCAGCGTGGCGGCAGCATAACGGATCGGTCAGGTTTCGAGAAAGCGCGCGGTGCGCAATGTGCGGCCGGTGACCTCGGACCACACGCGCTCGAAAGCGCGGCGCACCGCGGGGCGATGGGCGGGCGCGAGGCGGGGCTCGCTCTCGCCGCGGGCCAGGCCGGCCAGCGCGGCGAGCGCGGGCGGCGGCACCGGGCTGACATCATCAAGCCGCGTCGCGGCGGCGCAGCGCACCGCGCCGCCGGCGCGCAGGCTGATGCCATCGGGCTCGGCGCCGCTGACGAGGCAGGCGCCAAAGGCCAGGGCGTAGCCGTGGTGGGCCAGCATCTTCAGATCGAA
>JAGQJJ010000244.1 GCA_020430675.1 Myxococcales bacterium | reverse complement strand
CGCCGCGCAGGTACATGCCATCGGCGGCGGCGGTGCCGGGGGTCAGGCCGGCGATGAAACCGGCGAGGCAGAGGGCGGCGAGGGGGTTGCGATGCTTCATGATTCGTCTCTTTCAGCGAGCCGCGCGATCCATCCGCGGGCATGGCCAATGGGTAGCAAACGCAACGGCCGTCGGGGCGTAAAGCCATGGGCCGCAGCATTAAGCGTACGCCGGGTGACCATTAATCCGTTGGGCGGAAGGCATGCCATGGCGGCCGTGCGCCGAGGCGCCGCGCCGTTCAGGCCGTCGGGCGAGCCTCGGCGGGGGCCGGCCGGTCGTCGGGGACTCGGGTGCCGAAGACCCGATCCCAGATGAGCAGCGTGGACCCATAATTGCCCGCGTGCGGTCGGGCGTGGTGCAGGTCGTGATGCCGCATGGGAGCGACGAGGGGCAGGTGGCGGGTTGGCAGCCAGGCGCCGGAGTGAATGACCAGCTCGTGGCCGACGCGCCACAGGAAATAGATCATGAACGTCCACAGCGGCACGTTGCCCCAGATGAGGTACACCGCAGCCAGGCCCGGCATGAGGCCGATCGAGCCGATGAACGGTTCGAGCGGGTGGTTGTAGAAATACTCGATCGGCACCGGCGCGTAGGCCTCGTGGTGGATCTTGTGCACGCGCCGATACAAGGTGCGGTTTCGGTGCATGAGGCGGTGGCCCCAGTAGAAGCCGAAGTCATCGGCCAGGAGCAGCACCACCGACTGCACGGCCAGCGTGAACAGGCCGGGCCATGCCACCGGGATATGGTCTTCGAGCAGGGTGAAGCCGATGAGGATCATCAGATGCTGCCCGATGAGATTGGTCATGATGCGGCGCATGCGCGGTGGCAGCGCGTTCGGCTTGCGTTCGACGAATCGGTCGTGGAGGCGCTTGGGCAGCCCCACCCGGTCGATGTGCCGGCTGGCGAGCCAACCTACGAGGTTCACCGCCGCCGACACCGCGCACATGATCAGCGCGCCTTTCATACGGCGCCTCGGCGGGCGAAGACATTGTTCAGCCGGGTGCCCTCGAAGCCGGGCTCCCGGTCGATGACCAGCTGGTCGAAGCCGTGGGCGCGCAGCAGGGCGACGACCGCGTCGAGGCGCCCGTCGAGGTCGTGCACCTCGGCGACGACCTGGCCGACGCGGGGCCAATGGGCGGGCGCGATTCCTTTGAGCACGTCGAGTTCGGCCCCTTCGCAGTCAATCTTGAGCAGATCGATCCGCGCCAGGCCGTGCTCGTCGATCACCTGCGAGACGGTGCGCAGCTCGGCGTCGACCGCCTGACGGGCGCCGGTGAGATAGCGGGCGACCAACGGCGCGGCGAACCCGGGCAAGAGGCGGGCAAGCGGCTGAATCTGCGCCGCCACCGCCAGGTTGCCCTTCACCGCCGTTGCGAACGAGCCGGGCGCGTCCCAATCCTCGGGGTGCGCGGTCGACAAGGCCGGGCAGCGGGGAAAGTAGGTGAACTGCAGGCGCCCGGGCGCGGCGGAGAGGCCATAAGGCAGGGCGAACAACCGGCCGTCGCCGTGCGCCTCTGCGTTGGCGGCGCAGACCGCGTGGATCATCGGCACCGGCTCGAAGGCAAAGACCCGCACGCGCGGCAGGCGCTGCACCGCGCGCACGCCAAACAGCCCGATATTGGCCCCGACGTCGAACGCGACGCCGGCATCGGGCAGGGTGATGCCGTGGGCCAGGTAGCCACCGACGTGGCGATCGAGCACCTTGGCCTCGTTCGTGCTGAGGCAGGCGACCCGGGTGCCGTCGGTGAGGCGGGTCATTCGGTGAGTGTGCATTGGGGGTCGGTGGTTTCCTGGGTTCGGGTGAATTTCCGTCCTGTTGTATGTCTACTGCGCAAATCGGCGCAATCGGATACCCCCGACAGGTATCCGACCCGCTTCGGCGGACGCCCGCCTTTGATGGCATTGATGGCATCGCCGATCACATAGATGCCTGCCGGCGTGACCGTGACTGCAAGCGATGGCCGATGGCATGCAGCGGCGTCAAGAGACATTGTTGCAGCAGCAACAACCCGGACGCGATTCGGGGGCCAAGAAAATCGCGCAACCACCGGCTTGCTGCGGCCACGGGATGGGGGTAGGGTGCGCGCCCTTTTTTCGAACCGATGGAGGCGATCATGACCCGCGAGAGCAAACGCGCAGTGGGCATCGACTTTGGCACGACCAACAGCGCCATCGCGGTGTGCGGACCCGACGGGCGCACGCGGCTGGCCGAGTTTCCGGTGGGCGAGACCTGGGCCCGCGTCTTTCGATCGGTGTTGCACTTTGCGCCGCCTGAAGACGGGCGACCCCCCCACGCGCTGGCCGGGCCGGCGGCCATCGCGCGGCGGCTCGATGAGGGCGAGGGGCGGCTGATCCAGTCGCTGAAATCGTTCCTGGCGAGCGCGTCATTTCAGGCGACCGACATCTACAACCGTCGGTATTCATTGGAAGATCTGGTCGGCTTCTTCCTCGCCGAGCTGCGCCGCATGGCCGAGGCCGGGCTCGGCCCGCTGGGGCATAAGGCGGTGGTCGGGCGGCCGGTGCGCTTTGCGGGCAGCGAAGGCGAAGAGTCGGAGGCGCTCGCCGAGCGGCGGCTGCGCACCGCGTTGACCCGCGCCGGCTTCACCGATGTCTTCTTCACCTTCGAGCCGGCCCAGCCGGACGCGCCATTTGCCGGTCGGTGCGGCGTTTCGCTCGATGCGCCCACCATCTGCGACCCCACGCTGCGCGAGGCGATCGAGACGGCGCGCAACGCGCCCGAGGCGCAGTACCGCGAGAGCTGGGAGTGGCACGAGGAGCGCTTCCACGCGCTGGAGGGCGCCGGGCTGACCGAGGACGACCTGGTCCGCTCGCGCGCGCTGGTCGAAGAGTTCGAGTCGCTGCTCGCCCGTCGCGACCGCATGCACTACGCACTCGATACGTTTGCCACCCAGCACGTCTACACGCTGGACGGCGAGCAGGCCACGACCCTGTCGCGCTCAGCCTGGGCGGCGGTGCAGACGTCGCTGCAGAACTCCGCGCTCAGCCAGATGAGCCCGGTCAACTCGGTGCTCGTGCGCCAGGCGGAGAAGCGGACCGAGCTGGGCGAGCTGCCCGTCTACGTGACGCCCGAGATGGCGCCCGAGGCCGCCGAAGACGTGCTCAGCGATGAGGGCTACCGCCAATGGCTGGCGCTGATGGATGCCAAGATCGAAGCCAAGGTGCAGGAAGCCTACGAGGCGGGGTGCCTCGATCCCAGCGCCGACAACCCTTGCGACTGGCAGCCCAAGCTCTTCGCCCAGCGCGTGCTCGACCTGTACACCGCCGAGCGCGAGATCGACTTCCAGCGCTGCATGGACGCGACGCCGGAAGGCTTCGACGCGGTGAAGGGGCGCAGCTTCGTGTTTGCGGACGCCCTGAGCGCGCACGACAAGATCGACCATTACCATGACCTTTGCTACGGCCAGCTTGAGGGCGTGCCCGTCTGGAACCTGCCGTCGGCCATCGAGACCGCCGAGGCGTGCTTCGAGCTGCTGACCGCCGATGTGTCAGACTATACGGTGCCCGCGACCTCGCACTACTACGGTGACTTCAAGGGCTGCGTGGTCCGACCCAATGGCACCGTGCCCAACGCAAAGTGGCGGATCGACACCGCGGGCACCGCCGGTGCCATCTACTATATGGCCGGCGACAAGGATGTCAGCGCCGCGACCTACCTGCAGGAGAGCGACTTCACCGGCACCGCGGCGCAGGGCTACAACAACTGGACGCGCTCGGGCCAGCACCTGGAGCGGTACTTCGACTGCCGCGAGGTGCACAACCGCGTGATGCTGCGCGTGCTCGCCGCCGCCCTCGACTCGGATCTGATCGTCGATGGCAAGGTGGTCGTCCGCAAGCAGGAAGAAGACTTCTCGAACCCCAAGGACAGCCGCTTCGCCGCCTATAGCAGCTACGGTTTTGGCTTTGATCTCGGCAACTTCGATGACTACGCCGACGATCGCGACACCTGCCTGCTCGAGCCCGAGGTCTATGGCTACTACGAGGCGGGCGTCACCGTGCTGGGCCATGACTTCGACGTCGCCCACGTCTCGATGCACACCCGCGCCGGCTCGGGCCACTCGTCGATGGCGCTGCCCGACGAGGTCACCGAAAACACCTTGGAGGTCAGCGTGTTCGGCGTGCAGGTGCCTTCGGTCAACCTCGACTTCAACCCCGGTCAGATGGGCGATGTTGGCTGGTACACCATCGTCGATGATGGGTTCAGCGATGGCATCGCCATCGCCGAAGGCGGCGCCACCTTCATGGTCGGGCCCGTGCCGGTCACAGTGCGCGGCGGCCTCGCGGGCGGCTTCGGGGTCAACTACCAGGCGGGCATCGGCCGGCCCGATGGCTGCGCCGAGCTGGCGGTGGAGGGGCGCGTCACCCCGTTTGCCTACCTCAACGCCTTCGCCACGGTCAGCGTCGACATCATCGTCGCCGCCATCGGCGTCAAGGCCGAGCTGACGCTGCTGCGGGTCGACCTGCCCTTCAACATGCGCCTGGGCATCGAGTTCAGCGGCGACGAGCTGGTGCTGCGCCTCACCGGGGGCCTGGATCTGGAGCTGAGCTCGCTGTCCGGTCGCTTCGCCGTGTGGGCCCGCGTGCTCTTTGTCACCATCGAAGAGACCCTCTTCTCGTGGGATGGCCTGCGCTACACGACCAATCTCTTCTCGATCGACACCAAGAGCCTGCCGCTGGCCCGGCTGGCCGACGCCGCGGTCGAGATTCGCAAGGACAAGTACCAGCCCTGAGGCGCGGGCATGGGATCCGGCGCGGATCGCGCCACCTCGCGGGCCGGGGCGGCGCTTTTTGCCGTGGTGCGCCGCATTTCTGTCATGCCCGGTCGCCGACCGTCGCCTCCTGAACGACCGCCCCGTGCGGACCGAAGTGAGCCTCGACCGGAGATGCCATCATGAAGCGCCCCGCCCTCGCCTTTGCCATCGTCGCTGCGCTGCTCTGCGCCAGCGGCGCCGTCCTCATCGCCCTGCAACCCGCCGCCCCGCGCACCCCCGCCGCCGAGACCGCGCCCCTTCGCCTGCAATGGCCGCGCGGCCAGGCGCTGCGCTATCGCTTCAGCCACCGCGCCCGCCACGACGTGCGCGCGCTGGGCGGCGCCTCGGCTACTGATGTCGCGGGCCGCATCGACCTGGCCGGCACGTTGACGTTGCGCAGCCATGGCAAAGTGGGGCGTGACTGCGCGCTCGCCGACGGGGCGGTTGGTGCCACCTGCCTCAGCCTGCGCATCGACACGCTCGACACGCATGACATCACCGTGCTCGGCAAGGCGCTGCTGCCAGACGCCGAGGTCGCCCGCGCGCAGCTCGTCAGCCGCGAGGCGCTGCTCGAAGTCGCCCCCGATGGCAGCATCACGCGGGTGCGATTCACCGCCGACGCGCCGGTGCTCTTCCAGACCACCGCCCAGTTGCTCGCCAGCGAGCTGCAAGTGCAGGTGGGCGACGGGCGCCAGGCGCGGTGGACGGCCTTCGAGACCACCCCAAATGGCCAGGCGGTCTCCGACTATGCCCTCGCCGGGCGTGACGCCGACGGCGCGGCGTTGGTTCGCACGCGGCGCCACTACGACCGTCTGCAGGCCCTCGCCGGCCAACATGGCACCGCGCCGCGCACCGTGGCCGGCGAGGCCCGCATCGCGCTCGCCGCGGCCGGCTTCGTGCGCAGCGTCGACAACGCCGAGCGCATCACGGTCGATGACGGCGGCGAGCGCGTGCTCGACATCGACGCCACGACCCGCTTTGCGCTTGAAGAGGTGGGCCTGTTTGATGGCCGCCTGACCGCCGACTTCGGCGAACCGCTCGCGCTGGGCCAGCATCGCGCCGACCCCGAGGCCGGCCGACGCGCGTTGACCCGCCGCGCTGATGGACTCACGGCCGACGACCTGCTCAATACGCTGGCCGAGTTCGCCGCGGGCGGGGCCTTGCCGCACCAGAACGAATTCCTCTGGCGGGCCGCGGCTTTGCTGCGTCTGCACCCCGAGCTGTGCGCCCGCCTGGCGGAGCTGTTCGCCCAGGCCGAGACCGGGCGTCAGGGCCGCCGCATGATCCTCGACCTGCTGACCAGCGCCGGCACCCCCGCCGCCCAGGCGGCGCTGCGGGCGGCGCTGGCCAGCGACGCCGCGCTCAACAGCGATGACTATCCGCAGCTCTTCGCGCGGCTCAGCCTGGTCGCCGATCCCACCGAAGAGACCCTGGCGCTGCTGCGCGACCGCCATGCCACGCCGGGCCCCGAGGGCGAGCAGGCCGCCGCCTTTGCGCTCGGCGCCGCAGCCGGCGCGGCGGTGCGGGGCGCCCACCCCGGCGAGGGCCAGCGCATCGCCGACG
>JAGQJJ010000243.1 GCA_020430675.1 Myxococcales bacterium | reverse complement strand
CGGTTTTGCACCACCATCGCGCTGCTCGGCGGCCAGTGATCGGTGCCGCCCTCGGTGCGATGCGGCGTGCGCCCGAAGTCGGAGCTGACCAACGCCACCACCGGCACCGGCGCCGAGCCATCCGCCGGCGCTTCGCTCTCGGCGATCAGGAACTTGAGCAGCTCGAAGATGCGATACAAAGCCTCGATCTGCTGCTGCTCGTTGTCTTGATGGCTGTCAAAACCCCCGCTGATGACATTCATCGACACCGCGAGGCCCTCGCGGCTGGCGATCAAGCCCACGCGCAGCAGGTTCTCGGGGGTCTGGTCATTGGCCCGAAAGCGCAGCCGCCCGAGCTGCGTCAGGCCCGGCCCGGCCGCTTCGACGGTGGCCAGCGCGGTCTGATGGGTCGGCAACCGCAGCCGATCGACCAGCCGCGCCCGCCGCTGCGACTGCGCCGCGCGCACCGCCGCCAGCGCGCTCTCGGGCAGCAGCCGGTCGGTGCCCTGGTTGTCGCCGGCGATGTCATTGGGCCCCGCCGCCGCCAGCAGGTTCGGCAGCAACGAATCGCGCAACGGCGTCGCCGCCAGCAGCCCCGCGGTCTCATCGTAGCCGCCCAGATTGATGAACGAGAGCGGCCGATCTGCACCCAGCGCGCCGGCCATCTGCGCGGCAAAGCAAGGCATGCCTTCGTTCAGGCTGCCACCCGCGGAGTAGCGCTCGCCCACCGAGTGATTGTTCGTCGCCGTGTCGACCCCGTTGAAGACCGTGATGCGATCGTAAAGGGTGGGAAAAAAAGGCTGATACGGGTGATCCGCGTCCTGCGGGTCCCATTGGAAGTCGGCGAAGCCCAGGTACGAGATGCCGCCGCCCGGCGTGGAGCGTACCGCGCTCGCGCTCGGGTTGCGCACGATCGCGGTGCCCCGCGCCGCCTGACCCTGCGCGTCGCGGATCGGCACATTGTACAGGTACAGGTCGCGGTCGAGATAGGGACCGCGCAGGTTGGGCTTGGGATCGCAGAACAGCGCCTGATCCCAGCCGCCGCTGGCCTGCACGTTGACCCAGAAGATGCCGGCGCCCTGCGCCTGGGCGCGGGCCGAGCGGCCGCCGATGAACAGCGACGCGCCGAGCAGGCCCAGGCTCTGCAGCGCGGCGCGACGATCGGGTTGCCAGAGAGTCATGCGCGCGCCTTTCAAAGCTCGAAGAGAAAACGATGGTCTGACATGAGATAGACAAGCACCGCCTGCCATGCGCGCACGATGCCATCGGGGTCATCGGTGCGCCATTGCGCCTGGGGCAGCTCGACGCCGGTCGCAAAGTGCCGCCGGGCCTGGCAGGGCTCGGGCAGCGTGGGTGACAGCGTGCCCGCAGCGATCTGCGCCGCAAGGTCACTCTGAACGCCGCGCAAAAGCGCCAGGCTGGCTGCGATCTCGGGGTCGTCGGGCGCCAACCGGTCGCCCAGGAATCGATCATGCAACGCTTGCAGCGTCGCAACCACCGCCGGGTCATCGACCGGCGTATCGGCGTCGACCGTGGGGAACAAGCGCCTCATCTCGCGCGGCTGGGCAAAATCCCAGGCCGTGTAATGGCAGCTCATCTCCAAGGCCATCCGCTCGCCCACCGCCAGCGCCATCGCGCTCGGCACGCGCAGGCGGCGGCGCAGGTTGCGGCTGTCGATGCCGCCGGCCAGGATGCGCATGCGGTGCAGGCTGAGCAGCGGATAGGGCGGATCGCGCAGACTGACGGTCTCGGCGGCCAGCGCGCCCTCGGCGCTCCAAGGCGCGCCGAAGATGGCCGCCACCTTGCGATGCAGCACCTCGGGCGGCGTCCAGGTGCCGCCGCCGAGCCCGGTCGCGGCCATCAGCGCGTCGTCGCCCAGCGCGTGCGCCGCCACCGCGCGGAACGGCGTCGAGCGCACGATGGCGACGACCAGCGCCTTGAAGTCGAGGTCGCTGGCAAAAAACAGCTCGCCCAGCGCGTCGATCGTGCGGCTCTGGGTGGTCGCCGCCTGTGCCAGCGCCTCGGGCGGCTCGCGGTCGACCGGCAGCGCGATCGGCGACTGGCCCGTCAGGCCGAAGAAGACATGCGAAGCGATGGCGCGCGCAAAATCAGGCCGCGCGACCGTCGCTTCGGCCAGATGCCGCATCGCGGTCGGCAGCGCGGCGTCGTCGAGGCGATCGGCGGCCGCCGACCCCACGCCGGGCGCAAACATCTGTTCTTCGGGGAACCAAGGCCCACCGCAATACCGCTCGGTGTAGTACTTCACGTCGGCGATGTCATAGCAGTTGGTCCAATGCTGGAAGGCACCGGCGATGGGATCGATCTGCGAATGACATCCGGTGCATTGCGGGTCGTGGCGCCAGGGATCGGCGCTCAGATCGACCTGCGAAAGATCGATGCGCGCCGCGGCCTTCATCACGTCAAGCCCGCGAAACATCACCTGAAAATGGTATGCCCGCCCGCGGTTGCGGTTGGTCGAGCTGCTGCGATAGCGATAGAGGAAGGCATTGGTCGTCACCAGCCCGGCGTACTCTTCGGGCAACCCATCGGGCCCGTGCATCGCGGGGATGCGCACCTCGGCGAAGAAGTCCGGGTCGTCTTCATGGCCGACAAACGGCGCCAGATCGAGCCCGAACAGGCGGGCGGCAAACACGTTGAGGTAGCGATACTGCGCGGTCAGAATCTCGCCAAACGCGCGATCCTCGCGCACGACATGGGCGATCATGCGCACCGGCTCCATCGCCAGCGCCTCGTTGGCGGCGATGCAGGTGCGGCTGTCGTCCGTGCCGGTGCGCTCGTCGTAGTTCTGCCAGTTCACCGCGTCGCATTGCGGCAGCGCGCGCAGCTCGGGCGGCACCGACGAGCCCGACAAGCCGCCGTAGCTCTGCTCGAAGCGGCCCACATCGGTGAGCAACAGGTCGTTGAACAGCTCGAACAGGCGCTGATCAAACGCCGGCTCGGCCATCGCCGCCCGCAACACCCGGTCGAGCGCCGTCTCCCAGGTCTCGCCCGCTTCAGCGAGCTCGGCGCGCTCGGCTTCGGTCGGCAGGCGCCCCACCAGTTGCACCAGCGCCTTGCGCAGCGTCTGGTCGGGCGAGAGCAGATCGACCGTCGGCGCCGGCTCAGGTCCGCCGGCCTCGCACGCCCCGCTCGCCAGATCCGCTTCGAGCGCCTCGACAAAACCCATCATCGCCGCAAAATCGGCGCCGTCGGGCGGCAGCACCACGCCGCCGCCGTGCGGAACCTGGGCCGAGGGTTTCAGCAGCAGATATGACGTGCCATCGGGCCCACGCTCGACCCGCGGCAACGCGCGACGGAAGCCCTCAAAGGCATAGACGACAAAATTTGCGCCCTGCGGCCCCGGCAGGCCGAGCCGCGTGCCCGCCGCAGCGCCGCCGTTGCGATGGCACTCGGCGCAGCGCGTCGCGATCGGACCGGCGATGTCCGCGCTGAAGCGGGTAAACGACTCGCAGTCGGCGGGCAGGCCCGCGTCGCGATGGCCCAGGTCAGGCCCGCCGCCGGGTTCGGCTGCGTCCCCCGGCGGCACGGCATCGCCGAGCGCCTGGGCCGCGTCCGGTGGCAATTCGGCTTCATCCGGCGCGCAGCCCGAGGCCCCGATGACCCAGAAGACGCCAAGCAGCAAGAGTGTTCGCGACCCCATATGCACCCCGATGTCTTTTTCATCAGGGTACCGGGCCCGGCGGGACGAGCAGCGTTAAACGTGGGGGCCCACGGGCAAACGTGCGCGCCGATCTCATGCCCGGCAGGCGTCACAGCGGTGCGCGGCGCCGCTATCAGAGCGCGAGCATCAGCTTGCCCATCTTCTCGCCCGAGAACAGCCGCCCGAAGGCTTCGGGGAAGTTGGCCAGGCCCTCGATGAAGGTCTCGCGCACCTGCAGGCGCCCCTCGCGGGCCAGGCTGGCGAGCCGGGGCACGGCCTCACCGTAGCGCTCGGCGTAGTCCATCACGATGAAGCCTTCGAGCTTGAGCCGCCGCGCGATGATCAGCGCCATATTGCGCGGGCCGGGCTCGGCCTCGGTGGCGTTGTACTGCGAGATGGCCCCGCAGATGGGCAGCCGGCCGTGGTCGTTCATCAGGTGAATGCCCGCTTCGAGCATGCTGCCGCCCACATTGTCGAAGAAGACGTCGACGCCATCGGGACACGCGGCGGCGAGGTTCTTGACCAGCCCGCCGGCGCGGTAGTCGACCGCGCCGTGAAAGCCCATCTCTTCGGTGAGCACGCGGCACTTGCCGGACCCGCCGGCGATGCCGACGACCCGACAGCCGTGCAGGCGCGCGAGCTGGCCGACCACCGAGCCTACGGCGCCCGCCGCGCCCGAGACCACCACCGTCTCGCCTTCTTTTGGCTGGCCGATGTCGAACAGCCCGAACCATGCGGTCAGGCCGGTCATGCCCACCACGCCCAGATGCCATGTCACCGGGCACAGGTCAGGGTCGATCTTGCGCAGGTCGCCGCGGTCGCGGGTCAAAAAGAACGATTGCAGGCCGCTCGGCGCGGTCACGAAGTCGCCGGGTGCAAAGCGCGACGAGCCCGAGGCGATCACTTCGCCCACGCCATAGGCGCGGATGACCGCGCCGAGCTTGATGGGGGGCAGGTACGAGCGCCCCTCGCGCATCCAGCCGCGCATGGCCGGATCGAGCGAGAGGTAGCGCATCTTGACCAGGACTTCGCCCTCGCCGGGCGCGGCGACGTCGACCGTCTGCCAGGTGAAGTCCTCTTCGGTGGGCAGGCCGACCGGGCGGCGGGCGAGCAGCCATTGCTGGCTTTGGTGGGCAGATGACATGGGGCACCTCGCGGGTCGATGGAATGCCCGCAACATGCCCCAGGGGCAGGCGAATTACCAGGGCAGCGCTTCGCCCATGTGGATGAACGCGCCGTTGGGGCCGTCGGCGCCGGCCAGCGCCAGCGCCACGCTGGTCTTGGCGCCGTCGACGATCTCCATGGGGGCCTCGGCGCCGCCCAGATCGGTCTTGACCCAGCCGGGGTGGGCCGAGTTGACCTTGACGTTGGTGCCAGCGAGCGCCGCGGCCAGCTCGATGGTGAACATGTTGAGCGCGGCCTTCGAGGCGTTGTAGGCCAGCGGCTTGATGGGGGCGACGAAGCTGTTGGGATCGGCCTGCATGGCCAGCGAGCCGAGCACGCTCGACAGGTTGACGATGCGGCCAGCGGGCGCGGCCTTGATGAGCGGCAGCAGGGCCTGGGTCAGCGCGATGGGCGCGAACAGGTTGACCTCGAAGGTCCGCCGCATGATGTCCTTGGTGACCTCGGTGGCGTTGTTGCCGAAGAAGGAGCCGTCGAAGATGACGCCGGCGTTGTTGATGAGGATGTCGAGCTTGCCAAACTCGCGCTCGATGCGGGCGCGCAGGTTCTCGATCTGGCCGTCGTCGTTCACGTCGAGGACGGCGGGCAGCACCTTGAAGCCTTCGCTGGCGAGCTGCTCGGCGGCGGCGTGGGTGGCCTTCGAATCGCGGCCGGCCATGATGACCGTGACGCCTTCGGCGGCGAGTTGGCGGCTGGTCTCGAGGCCGAGACCGCGGTTGGCACCAGTGACGAGGGCGACGAGGTTCGAGTGAGCGGACATGGCAGCGTCTCCTATGGCAGCGGCGTTCCGGCGCCGCGGTGGCTGGATTCTAGCGGCGCCGCAGCGCCAGTGAGGAAACAAATACCGATCCTTGAATCAGAAGTGAACGTGATTGTATTGATGTAATCATTCGTGATGCTAATGGAGCTCCGATGTCCCCTTCCCTGGCTGCGATCGACGCCAATCTGCTGGTCGCGCTCGATGTTCTGCTGACCGAGCGCCATGTCACCCGCGCGGCGAAGCGCCTCGGGGTGACACAATCGGCGATGAGCCAGACCCTGCAACGACTGCGCGACGCGCTGGACGATCCGCTGCTGGTGCGCAGCGGGCCGCGCATGGTGGCCACGCCGCGGGCCGAGGCGATCGCCGGGCCGCTGCGGGCGGCGTTGCAGGCGTTGACCCAGACCCTGGCCGGGCCGGCGCGCTTTGAGCCGGCGACCAGCGATCGGGTCTTCCGCGTCGCCATGCTCGACCACTCGGCCTATACGATGCTGCCCGGCCTGCTCTCGACGCTCGCCAAGGCGGGGCCGGGCTTGCAGATCGAGGTGCTCACGCTCGATCTGGCGGTGATCTGGGACCAGCTGCGCGCGGGCGACGTCGAGCTGGCGGTGATCGGGCCCTGGCAGGCGCCGCCCGATGTCATGACCGAGCAGCTGTTCATGGATCACATGACATCGATGGTGCGCGCCGACCATGCCATTCTGGACGGCCCGATGACGGTCGAGCAGTACACCGCTTGGCCCCACGCGGTCTTCCGCCTGACCGGCCGCGGTGGCTTTGCCATCGACGACCTGCTCGCGGAAGTGGGCGCGCAACG
>JAGQJJ010000242.1 GCA_020430675.1 Myxococcales bacterium | reverse complement strand
CGTCGCGCACGTCGAGCACGTTGCGGAACTCGACCGAGAGCCGCAGCTGCCCCGGTGCGGGCAATGGCACCGGGCCGGCGGCGCCCAGATCAAACAGGGCATAGGCCGGCAACGTGCGCGCGCCGAAGCGATCGGCGGTCACCTCGCTCTGCCAGCGCATATGGGCAAAGAGCGCCGCCGGCCCGACCGGCAGCAAGGCGCGGCCGGTGAGCCGATGGCGCGGGCGCAGCGGCAGCGGCGTGTCCAGCGGGGCGTCGAAGCGGGCGTCCTGATACAGCCAGGTCGCGTCCAGCTCGATGGCCGGCCACGCGGCGCGCAGGCCGACCTCGACGCCATCGACCGTCGCGCCGTGATCGGCCCGCGCCTGCACGCGCCAGGCGTCGATGGGCACAAAGACGATCAACCGTTCATAGCGCTGCCCGAAGACCTGGGCGTCGACCTGCAAGACCGAGGCGGCGAACGTGAACCCGGCGTCCCAGCCGTAGCCGTCCTCGGGGCGCAGATCGGGGTTGCCGCGCACGCCGGGGGCCTCGAAGTACAGCTCGTCGAGGCTGGGATCGCGAAACAGCCGGCCGAGATTGGCCCGCAGGCGCAGCGGTTCGATGGGCCGGAACGCGGCGCCCAGCTTGGGCACCACCAGCGGGTCGCGGCCGCTGACCGCGTCGAGGCGCAGCGCGGCGACCAGGCGCAAGGCAGACAGCGGGTCGACCTCCCACGCGCCGCTGAGCGCGCCGCCGTGGCGCACCTCATCCCGGGCGCCGGGCGTGGTCTCGGCCGCCTCGCGCCGGCCCTCGATGGCCAGCACCGGCCGCTGCCACGCGCTGCCCTCATAGCTGGCCTCACCCCGCGCGCCCAGGCTCAGATCGGCCAGCGCGCCCTCGGTGCCGGCCCCGGGCGCCGGGGTGGGGTCCGAAAACGAGAAGCGCCGGACCTGGCCATGGACGTCCACGCGATAGGGCAGCACGCCGCCGCCCGCGCTCGGGTCGCGCCAGCCGAGCGCCGCGCTCAACCGGCGGCGTTGGCTGCGCGCGTCCAGATCGGGCAGCGACTCGAGCCCCGGCTCGCCGCGCTCATCGGCCAGCCCTTCGACCAGCGCGCTCAGCTCGCGGCCGCCGCCGGGCCGCCACCGACCCCGCGCCAGCCCGGCGAAACGGGCATGATCGGCATTGCGCCGCCGCTGCGGGTCGCCGTTGACGTCGACGTAGCGAAAATCGCCCTCGGCCCGGCTGCCGCTCAGCGCCACCAGCCCGTCCAGCGCGCGGTTGCCGCCGCCTGCCCCGGCGTCGGCCTGCCACAGCCCGAACGCGCCGGCCCGCAGCGTGACATCGGCGGCGGGGCCCTCGAAGCGGCGCGTGCGCAACCGGATCACCCCGCCCTGCGCCGCGCTGCCATACAGCGCGCCCGCCGCGCTGCGCACGACCTCGACGCGATCGAGAAAACCGAGCGGCACGGTGGCCAGATCGACCGCGTCGCCGCGCGCGGTGTGCAGCGGGACCTCATCGAGCAGCACCGCCACCTGTTGCCCGCCCGCACCGCGAAGCTGCACCGTCTGCGCCCGCCCCGCGCCGCCGCCGCGCTGCACCCGGGCGCCGACCGCGCGGTCGAGCAGCGCCCCAGCGTCGGTGCGCGGGCGGGGATCATCTTCGACCTCCAACGCTTCGGTCGCCAGCGTCGCGTCGCGCACATCGCGCTCGGCGGGCCGCTGCCCGGTGACCACCACCGGCGCTTCGACAGGCGGGGCCAGCAAAGCGATGAGCAGCGCGACCAGCATCGATTCCCCAAGCGACGAACAGGCCGGCGAGTCTACCCCAAAGCGCCCTCGCGCCGTGGCGGTCGCTGGCGTCGGCCGCTGCCTTCGGCCCCGCTCGTGCGGGGTGCCCCCATGGGCAGGGCGCGTGGCTCGGCCGCGACGCAGTCAAGCCCGGCGGGTCTTGCAGACCGCGTTCGGAAGGATCGCCAGCAGGTGTCCAGATCGTCCAGATACTGGTCGACCTGGACGGTCTCCGTCATGCACCCGAGCGGCAACCCACTGTAATTTCGACAGAATCATTGCTGGCACACAATGCGCAGCGAAGCATCGCAGAACTTGGGAGGCCCGATGCCATTCCTTCCGCGATGCCTGCCCCCTGATGCCGAGGACTGCTGGGTCGACGTGACCCTCCGCACCGTCGACGCTCGGTACCTCTTTGTGCCCGGCAGCGAGTTCAATGACCGGACCCTGGGGCTGCTGGCGATCGTCACGCGGCGCTACCGGGTCGGCGTCGGCTGCGTGCACATCGCGTCGAATCATCTGCATCTGCTCATCCGCGTCCCCGATGCCAACACGCAGGGCGCCTTCCTGCGCGACCTCGACAGCGGCATCGCGCGGCTCGCGCGGCGGCTCCATGGCGGAGAAGGCCATGTCTTCGCTCGACGTCCCACCATCATCCCGGTGCTCGACGACGACGCGCTCGCGCAGCGCTACCGCTACTACTTCGACCAGGCGACCAAAGACAACCTGACCGCCCGGCCCCGGGACTGGGTGGGCGTGCACTGCGTCAACGCGCTCTGCCGAGGCGATGCGCTGCGCGGCAAGCGGATCGACCGCACCCTGCTGCGCTCCCGAGCGCGCGCTGCGTCGGGGTCGATCACCGAGGCTGACTGCACGCGATGGCTCGACCTTGAGCTGACGCCGCCGCCCTTTCTCGAAGGGTTGCCCATCGAAGCGCAGCGCGCCTGGTTCGGCCGCCTGGAAGCCGAAATCGAAGAAGAGACGCAGCAGCGTCAGGGGCGCGAACGCATCACGCCGCCCACCGCCGCGGCACTCCGCGCCGTCGATCCCTTCGCTCACCCGCGCGCGCCGAAGCGCAGCCCGGCGCCGAAGGTACTGACCACGGTGAAAGCCCTGCGGGATGTGTTCATCGCGACGCTGACCGAGTTCGTCGATGTTTTTCGCGACGCTTGGTGGCGCATGTATCGGGGGATGGCGTTCTCGTTTCCAGACAACGGCTTCGTGCCCGGGCGCGAGCCGATGCGCCGACCGGACGAGCACATGACAACCGTCTGCGCCTTGGAATAGCCCTGAGACCGCCGACCCGTCGTCCCCGCTCTGTGACATGCATCCGGTTCTCAAACACCGAAGCCTCGCGGTGAGGGGTGAGGTGCGTCCGGCTCACTGGCATCGCAGCATCGACGAGCCCGGAGGGGCGCCCGAATGACTCCAGCCCTTGTGCGGGTCTCGCACACCAAATCCGGCGAGGCCCGTGTCCGGACGGTTGCGCCTTGCCCCAGTAGGACCCGACGCGGCCCAGCATCAGCCCATCGGGAGGGCGCCGGTTGTTGTCGTCCGAGTAATTGTTTGCCAGAGCCTTAGTTAACAAGATGCCGCGAACCAGCGGATCACTGTGTCGTCCGCTGCCCAGTCCGAACGCTTCATCGCAACCTCGATGATCTGCCGCGGCGAATGTAGCTCGGATGGTTTGAGAACGCCCGCTCCTTTGCGCGCTGCGGACGCCGCCTGCGCGCCCGCGTCGGGGCCGGCAGGCGCGTCCGTCCTCGACTGTCGATCCCACGCCCTCGGTGGCTCGACTTATTTCCTTCGGTCGCCTAAGCTCGGCCCCACCGTGTTCCTGAGCACGCGGAGGTCGGCCCGATGGTGAATCGCCTGCTTCAGCTCAGCAGGGAAGTCCGCGACAACCCCCAGGATCCGCGCCTTTGGATCGACATGGCCGGCGTCCGGTTGTCGATGGGCGAGCGCGACGAGGCGATCAAGGCCCTCGAGTCGGCCAAACGCTGCGCCGACGCCCACCCCGACGTCTGGATCTCGCTCGGCCGCAAGTTTGCCGACGTGCGCCTCTATGCCCAGGCGCGCGAGATCCTCGCTCGGGCCTGCGCGCGCTTCCCCGAATCGGCCGAAGCCGCCCACCGGCTCGGCGAGGTGCTTTCGGCCGACGAGCGGCTCAACGAAGGCGCCACCGTGATGGCCACCGCGGTCTGGATCGCGCCGCAAGAGCCCAGCTACCGCGTCGGCCTCGCCCGCACGCTGCTGCGCGCCAAGGCGCTCGCCGAGGCGGAGACGCACCTCAAGATCGTGCTCGATCAAGCCCCGAACACCGCCGAAGCCTGGCTCTTGCAGGCCGATATCGACCTCGCGCGCCACGACCCGCCGGCGGCGACCGCGGCGCTCGAACGCGCCTTTGCCCTCCAGCACCGCGACCGCTCCATCGGCCTGCGCCTCGCCGATCTGCTGCGCCAGGCCGCCCGCCACCAGCGCGCGGTCGAGGTGCTGCGCGCCGTCGCCGGCAGCGCGCCCGAAGACGCCGAGGTGCTCACCGCGCTCGCGCTGGCCCAGGAGGCGTCCGGCGACCGCGCCAGCGGCATCCGCACGCTCGAGATGGTCATCGACCTCGGCGGCGCTGGCGTCGAGGTGCACAAGCATCTGGGCGTGATGTACAAGGCCGCCGGCCGCATCGACGAGTCGATCGAGCCGCTGCAATACGCCGTCGAGAAGGCGCCCGAAGACTCCGACGCCCATTACCACCTGGGCGAAGCGCTGCTGGCCATCGGCGAGCCGGGCCAGGCGGTCTCGGTGCTGGTCAAAGGCGCCATGCTCGCCCAGGACGACCGCCGCCTGCGCGCGCTGCTCCAGGCCGCCTCGCAGGCCCAGGCCGGCGACGCGGGCCAGAGCATGGACATGTCGCTGACCAGCCTGGGCCTCGGCGCGCCGCGGCCGTCCGATCTGGCGTTCTCGGGCGATCTGGCCCAGTTCGGGCTGGTCGACCTGCTCGAGTTCCTGCGCCTCAACCGCCGCACCGGCGTGCTGCAGATCGTCTCGACGCACGGCATGGGCGAGCTGTACCTGGTCGACGGCCGCTTCGTGGGCGCCAACACATCGAGCTCCGAGCGCCTGGGCGACCTGCTGGTCAAGGGCGGCATGCTGGCCATCGACGACTACGACGACATCATCGGCCAGCAGGGCGAGGGCACGCCGATGGCGCTGAGCCGCGCGGTGCTCGACCGCAAGCTGCTCAAGGTCGCCGAGCTGCGCTCGATTCTCTTCCAGCAGGCCCAGGAGGCCATCGCCCAGATCATGGGCTGGGAGGACGGCTACTTCGCCTTCCAGTCCGATGACGCGCTCAAGGGCTCGATCGGGCAGCACGCCGAGCTTGAGCTCGACACCAGCTCGGTCATGCTCGAGGTCTTGCGCCTCATGGACGAGCGCAAGGCCGAGCGCAACGAGGGCTGATCGCGATGGCCCGGACCAGGATCTTGTCGCGGGGCGCGATGCGCGATATTCCACTCTGGAGCCGCGCCGTCGCCCCGGGACGCCGTGGCCGACCGGCGCCGGAGACTGAGCTGACGTGACGCAGTTGTGCCCCCTTTGCCGCACGCGGTACGACGAGCCGCTCGGCAAGTGCAAGAAGGACGGCACGATCCTCATCGAGGATCGCACCGGGCAGAGCCTGGCGGGTCGGTACACCTTCCGCGAGCTGCTTGGCATCGGCTCCAACGGCGCCACCGTCTGGGAGGCCTGGCAGGAAGACGCGGACCGCCGGGTCGCGGTTCGGCTGCTCTATCTGCGCGAAAACGAACGCGATTATTTCCTCGAAGCCTCGGGCCAGACCGCCGCGCTCGACCATCCGCGCATCGGCCGCATCTACGATTACAACAAGGCGGAGGACGGCCTCGCCTGCAACGTGATGGAGCTCATCGACGGCCGACCGTTGGCCGGCGAGCTGGGCGATGGCAGGCAGATGGCCGTCGCCGACGCGCTGCCGCTCATCCTGCAGGTGCTCGATGCGCTCGACTACGCCCACCGGCGCAACATCCTCCACCTCGACCTGAAGCCGGGAAACATCTTCCTGGTGCATGGCGCCGACGGCGAGCCGCCCAAGGTCAAGGTGGTCGACTTTGCGCTGGCGCCGCCGCAGTCGGTCATCGATCGGTACGGTGGGCCGACGCCCGGCGACGACCGGGTGCCCGAGGCGCTGCGCTATACCGCGCCCGAGCTGCTGGCCAACGGGCGGGCCTCGCCGCAATCCGACATCTACTCGGTGGGCTGCCTGCTCTTTCAGATGATCGCCGGCGCGCCGCCCTTCCCGCAGACGAGCGGCACGCTGGTCGCGCGCGGCCACCTCACGCACCCGCCGCCCTCGCCGTTCCGCATTCAGGCCCTCGGCGAGATGCCGCCGGCGCTGCCCGAAATCCTTGAGCGCGCGCTCGAGAAAGCGCCCACGCGGCGGTTTGAGAGCGCCGCGGCCATGCGCAGCGCGCTTGAAGCCGCGCGCCGCGGCGAGTCGATCGCCGACGTGAGCGACGAAGAGGCGACGATCGCGCGGGTCAAGGTCGATGACCTGGTGACCTCGGCGCCCATCGTCGGCCCGAAGTCGGGCGGCCCTTCGGTGGTGATCGACCTGCGCGAAGCAGCGCCGTCGCGCGGCGCAAACAAGCAGATCCTGGTGGCGACCAT
>JAGQJJ010000241.1 GCA_020430675.1 Myxococcales bacterium | reverse complement strand
TGGACCGCAGGGCGACACGCCAGTGCTCAATCTGGTCAGCGGCCGCGAGCCCCATCTGGCGAGTTGGACCGGGGGGACGACCACTCGGCATAGCGCCATCTTGGCCTGTTGCGTTGTCGACCGCCCCGGTAGCCGGTGGTCTGACGTTCATCTGCGGTGGCCAAAGTGAGCGCGCCGCCAATCGCCCGTCCCGCGTCGCCGCCGGCGGCCGGGCGGGACAGCTTCGTCGAGCGGGGCGAGGGGTGCCGGCGCCCGCGGCTTCTCCTCCCCCTCGCCCTGCTCGGCGCCCTCACCCTCGCCGGCTGCCCCGAGCTGGCGCCCGAGCCGCCCCCGGGCCCCATCGAGCGCGCCTGCCGCTGCGCGCCTGGCTACCAGTGCTGCGACAACGGCGGGTGTGTCCCAAGCGACGGCCGCGGCGATGCGTGCGGGACGGCCGCGACCCTCGCCGCCGCAGCGCCCGCGCGGAGCCGGCGGTGACCATCTACGTCGCCCCCGAAGTGCTCGCCCGGGCACGCGCGGCGGGGCCGACGAGCAAGGCCGAGTTTCTGCACCGCCTCGGCGGCGGGCCCGGGGCGCTGATGGCCCTGCTCGGCGCCGTCAGCCGCGGCGAGGTGCACTTCGACGGGCAGCGGGTCACCCCGCGGCCCGTCGCCCACGACCAACTCACGATCTGGGAGGTAGGCGATGACGCTGCACGAAGCGCTGTCGAAGCACCTTTGCGGGAGCCTGCTGCCCCGCCAGCTGGGCGCCGACGCTGCGGATGACGCGGCCCGGTTCGTCGACGCGATGCTGACCTGGAAGGCGGCGCCTGGCGCGCTGCCGCTCGAAGACGTCTACCGGCGCCTGCCCGATGGCGCGGTTGTCGTCGAGGGGGGGCGTCCGCCGCCGGCGCCGCCCGCGGCGCTGCTGCCGCTCATCATCCCGGTGGCCGCCGCCGACGCGGTGCCCGCGCCGCTGGTCACGCCGCCGCGTCACGATCTCAACCCGCCGCCGAGTGGACCGGCGGTGGCCCTCGCCGCCGAGGCCTGACCGCCGCGGCCGCTTCACGACGACTGCACAGGAGAGATGGGGGAATGGGCGAATCGACGATCCCGGCGCGGGTGATCGACGCGGTGCGTGAGCGAGTCGACCTGGTCGACCTGGTGGCGCGCAAGGTCGAGCTGGCCAAGTCCGGCGCGAACTGGAAGGGCTTGTGTCCGTTCCACGAAGAGAAGACGCCGTCGTTCACCGTGAGCCCGGCGCGGCGAACGTGGAAGTGCTTCGGCTGCGACACCCGCGGCGACGCCTTCGCGTGGGTGCAGCGCATCGCGGGGCTCAGCTTCCCCGACGCGGTGCGCGAGCTGGCCGCGGAAGTCGGCGTCGAGGTCGACGCCGATGAGGCCGGCGCCGGCGCGGCGAAGAAAGGCGGCAAGAAGGGCAAGCGCCGGGCGCCGACGGTTATCGTCGAGTTCCCCGACGCCGACGACGACCGCTTCGCCGACGCCGACGACGGCCGCTTCGCCGAGGCCGACGACCACGTCGACGAGCTCGAGGCGCCGGCGCCGGCGGGCAAGGACGACGACCTGCCCGCCGAGCCGCTGCTCGACGTCGAGCAGCTCGGCGACCTGTGGGACGCGCTCGGCGCCGAGGCCGGCCGCTGGCGCCGCCTGGTCGTGCAATGGGGCCTGGAGCGCGGCTTCGGCGAGGCCATCGCCGCGGCGCTGCCCGAGCTGGGCGAGGTCGCCGCCTGGCCGGGCGAGCTGCGCGGCTTCGACCTCGCCGAGCTGAAGCTGCGCTGGGCGCCACTCGACCTGTGGATCGCCGTGCGGTCGCGCGAGGGGCGAATCGTCGACATCGAGCGACGCTTCGCCCGGGGCACGGGCAAGCCGCCGGGCAAGTGCCCCAAGACGATGCGCCTTCGGGCACGCTTCCACATTCCGCCGGCGCCGATCGGCGTCATGTTCGGCCGCGTCGCAGACGCCGTCGCCGCGGCCGCCCGGGGCGAGCCGGTCATCTTCGTCGAGGGCAGCGCGGATTACCTGCTCGCCGCCGCCTGCTGCCGCCTCGCCGGCCGCGGCGCGGTGCTGGGCGGCGTCAGCAAGAGCGGCAAACACGCGGCGGCCGCGTTCATTCAGGGCGTGCGACGCCACCAGCCGCTCATCCGCGTGGGCACGTTCACCGCCTACGTCGTGCCCCACGTCGGCGACAAGGACGGCGGCGGCGAGCGCGCGGCCTGGTCGGTGGGCGTCGCGCTGCTCGACGTGGCGCCGGTCGTCTGGTCGCCGCCGGCGCGCCTGGTCGAAGCCCGCACCACCAACGGCCGCACCGAAATGCGCGTCGAGCGGCTGCGCAAAGGCGACCTGTGCGACGCGCTCACCGGCCTGCCCGACGTGGCGGGTGCCTTCACCGACATGCTGGAGTCGGGCAAGCGCATGTTCGAGACGGTCGATGTCTTCGAGCGCGACGCGGCGAAGCGCTCGGCGGCGCTGCGGCGCTGGCGCGAGATGCCCGATGAGGAGTTCCCGCGCCACTTCTACCGCATGCCCGTCGACGAGCTGATCGAGTACCTGCACTGGGTTCAAAAGCGCGCCGAGGGCGAGGTCACCACCGTCGAGCGCCTGCCCTACATCATGCACCGCGGCGCCCAGAGCGGCCTGACCCGGGCGACGCGGCTGCTGCTGCGCTGGCTCGACGAGCACCGCATCACGTTCGTGGCCAACCGCGGCGGCGGGCCGCGTGGTCGATGGGTGTGGGATCCATGGGACCGGGCGAGCGTGACGCACCGCGACCGCACCATGCCACGCCTCATCGGCGTCGGGGGCGACCTCTGGGGCGGATGGGTGCAACATCTGGGCATGATCAACCCGGCCGAGACGCTGGGCAAAAGGCTCGATCAGGCGCTCAAGCAGGCATCGCAACAGGCGCCGGGCGTCGAGCTGCGCACCTGGATGACGTCGGATGGCGCGCTTGCGCAGCCCACCATCCGCGTGCACCTGCACAGCGTGCAGGAGCGCGTGCTGCGCGTTGACGGCGAAGGCATCGAGGTTGTCTCGAACAACGCCGCCGGTGACATCCTGGTCCCTTCGGCGTTGGTGTCGCCGTTGGAGTGGAAGGCCGGCGTGCCCCCGGTCGACGCGGCGCGGGCGCTGTGGCAGCTCATCGGCCAGTACATCTCGCTCAGCCCGGTCGAGCGGCTGATCGCGATGGCATGGGCGCTGATGGCACCGCTGCGCGAGCGGCTGTCAGCGCGTCCCATCTTGTGGGGCGTCGGCGACCAGGGCGATGGCAAGTCGATGCTGGGCAAGATGCTGATGTCGCTCTTCTACGGCCGCCGAAATGGCAAGCCGGCGGTCTTCACCGCGGCCGGCCGTTGGGAGGCCGCGCGGACCTGGCCCTTCATCTCGAATGACAACGGCGAGCGCCGCTTCGTCGGCCCCGAGGATGAACAGCTGATCCTGACGGTGAGCACCAGCGCGGGCCGACATCGGCGGTCATCGGAGGGCGATTGGGACACGGTGATGCAGGACGGCGCGCCCCTGCTGCACTGGACGGCCAAGGGCAGGCCGTGGAACCCCGAGATTCAACGCAGATGCCTTCTGTTCATCCATGAGCGTCGATGGCATGTCGATGGCATGCGCGAGTCGGCGGTGCTCGATGCCATCGTCGCCGCCCGGGCCGACATCTGGAGCGGCGTGATGCGCATGTACAGCGAGCTGGTCATGCCCGCGCTGCGGGGTCTCCAGCATGAGCGGTACGCGGACTTCTGGGGCACACAGCACGCGCTCTCTGGCATGCGCGAGGCGCTCGGTGTCATGGCGGTCATCTCTGACACGCTGACCCTCTGCGCGCCCGAGTGGGGCCACGGCGGGCCCTCGATGGTCAATCGATGGGTCGAGCTGCTCGGCGCCCGGGCGGCCGAGGCGCAGCAGAACAATGACCCGCTGGGCATCGCCCTCGACGAGCTGCTCTTCGACTGGAATCGGTGCGTGGTTACGCCCACCGCTGGCTACCGCCGCCCATCGGTCGAAGACGCCCTCTACCAGTGCCGGCCGGTCTACAAGAGCTGCCCAGCCCTTCGGGACGCGACCAAAGACCAGCCAGGTGGGCCAGTCCTCGTTACGCCGAACGAGAACCAGGCCGAGCTGGCACCAAACACTCGCATGCCAGTCATCGCTGGCTTCGTGGGCACCTACCCGCAGCTTCACCGCGACCTCTTGCGTGTCGCACAGGAGTCCCGGGCGCTCAAGGAGCTGTTCCCGACGCCCGATGAGATCCGGTTCAACATCGGCAACACGCTGGGATGGACCTCGACCGTGGCCCGCCGCCACGGCGCCCGCGGGCTGCGTGAGTACCAATGGGCCCGCGTCGACCAGTCGACAGAGGAAGGAGACCAGTCATGAGTGGCATTGACCCCACCCGCCTCGCCCGCGCCGCCTTTGGTGGCGCCCGCCATGTGCAGGCCCATGATGTGTGTGACTGCATGGAAGCCTGGGACGCCCTGTCCGACGCTGAGAAAGCGGCATGGGAGGAAGCGGCGAACAAGGTCGTCTTGGAGTTCATCGGGCAAGTCGGCGCGAGCGGGCTACCGCTCCATGCGGTCTGCGAGATGGGAACCGCAGTGGTGCAGGTGAACCTGCAACCCTCCACGCCAGAGGAACGCACGGGGTATGACAAAGCCGTCGCCAGAATCAGCGGCGCCGAGCGACCGCGTGGCGTCCGCCGAAAGCTGCGAGGCCCCATCAACTGACATCGGGTGCCGATGAGACCGCATGGGAGGCACGAATGCCTGATCTGCTCACCATGGCCGACGCGACCAGCTGCCCGTTCTGTGGCTGGCGGAGCATCTCGTATTCGGACGATGATCCGGATGGGTGTTTTCTGTTCTGTGACATCTGCGCCGCTCAAGGCCCATTCGTCGAGTACAACCACGAAGACCCAGAAGTCCCCTGGTCGGGGGCCGAAGACCGAACCTTCGTGCAGCTCAGAGACGCCGTGGTTCGGGCTTGGAATGAACAGAAACAGATCCTCGCGTGGCGAGGCATGTTGGTTGCGGCGCTCCGACGCAATGGCATCTCGGCGCCCGACGACCTGACGCTCGACCAGGCGCGCGACCTGGTCGAGCGCGTCGCGCCCGGCGACCCCGAGTACTGGTCAGGTCGAGCATGAAGAAGCTGCGCGCCATCGCCAACGCGCTCGCTGCCGAGCTGGGCGAGGGGTGGATCGCCGCCGAGCCGTCCCGCCCTGACGAGCAGCTCGGCCTCGGCTCGGGCCTGCTCGGGCCGAAGCGCATCGTCATCGTCGACGACAAGTGCCGCGGCGTGGCGCTGTCGCGCGTCGGCGGCCGCGTCGAGTGGGACGTCGACGACGGCCGGGGCATCGTGCACTCGGGCGCCAGCCGCACCGCCCGCGACCTGGTCTGCGAGCTTTGGAACAAGGTCACCGAGCTGCTCGCCGATCCGGTCGAAGTGCTGCTCGACGTGCTGCGCCGCGAGAGCGACCAGCGGGGTCTGGCGCCGCCCGAGGTCAGCGTCACAGACGGCCTGCAACACGTCATCTGGCCGGCCGGGTGGGCGCACGGCACGCTTCGGGTTCGCCTCTCGATGAGTGCGCCCTGGGCGTGCATCAGCTGGCAAACGGGCGGCGTCACATCGGCGGCCGAGCCGCGCTGGTGGAGTGGCCCATCACACTGGTTGCGGCAGGCTGGTGTCACGTTGCTCCCGCTCAAGGAGCTGCTGCCCGCCCGGACGATGGGGCGCCGCCTCGCCTATGCCATGATCCACATCGTCGACCGGCGTGACATGCCGGCGCTGCGCTCGGATCTGGACTGGCATTGGGACCGACGGCCCGAGATGCCCCAGGCCCTTCTCGACGCGGCCTCATCGCGCGGCCCGGGCGTGAGCGTCGATGGGTGGCAGGACCGCGCCCGGGCCGAGGTCGCGCGCCTCACCGAGCTGCTCACCCGCAGCGACGACATCCCCGCGAAGACGGTGCTGACCAACGCGATGAAGCGTGAGGGCACGAACGTCGGCCTTGTGCCGGGCATCGATGACAAAGACGGCGACCTTCCCATCCGGACCATCGCCACCCTTTGGGCGGCGGGCTTCGGGGCGCGTCCGATGAGCCGCATTCTGGTCGGCACCGATGCGCTCAAGAGCCGGTGTCATCGGGCCATCAAGCTCATCGAGGAACACGCCATCTGGATGGGCAAGCATGCCCCTGCGCCCCATCGCGGCCGGCGAACCCCAACCGTCCTCGTCGATGGGCTGTTGGCCGCAGCGGGTGTCCCGCGCGTCGTCGGCCGAGGTTACGCGGGACGCTCTGCGGCCGCAGACCGTCCCACACCCCCGCCGGCGATCGCCGAGCGGGACGCGCCCGCCGAGGGGCCTGCCGCGGTGCGGGTCAAGCGGCGTCCCAACCCCGCGTCGACGGGCGAGGGGGACGCGCCCGCCGCGGCCGCTGAGCAGCCCAGCTCGGCCGACAAGC
>JAGQJJ010000240.1 GCA_020430675.1 Myxococcales bacterium | reverse complement strand
GGTGTGCGAACGGCCGCTGCCTGGCGGCCTGCGCCGGTGAGTGCCCGGCGGGGCTGCGCTGCGTCGACTTCGGCACGGGCGCGTGGTGCACGCCGCTGCCGCTGGCCGAGGGCGCCGCCTGCGAGTCGGTGACCGCCTGCGCCGCGGGCCTCATGTGCACCGCCGGCCGCTGCCTGCCCGACTGCGAGGCCGGCTGCCCGGCGACCACCCTCTGCGCCGCCGAGGCCTGCCATCCGCGCTGCGCCAGCGCTGCCGACTGCCGGCCGGGTCGGGTGTGCGCCGTCTTCGACGACAAAGGGCCGCATTGCGTCGAGCGCGGTCCGGGCGCGCTGGGCGAGCCCTGCCTGATCGGCGCCGACTGCGCCAGCGGCGCCTGCTTCGAGGGCCAATGCCGCGCGCTGTGCCAGAACGAATGCCCCGCAGGCGCGCGCTGCGTCGCGCTCGGCACCACAGCGGTCTGCCTGGCCAGCGGGCCCGCCGAAGCCGGCGCGGTCTGCGCCCAGGGCGACGAATGCGCCTCAGGCTTGTGCCTCGGCCGCCGCTGCGCCGACCCCTGCCCCGAAGGCGACGCCTGCCCCGCGGGCACCGCCTGCCGCGACCGCCTCGGCGCCCGCCGCTGCGTGGGCATCTGCCGCCTTGATGGGCCGCAATGCAGCGCAAACGAAGCCTGCGCGCTCTCGCCCGAGGCGCTCGAAGGCGAATGCCAGCCGGCGGCCGGCGAGGTGGTCGGGCTGGCCTGCGCCGCCGATGCCGAGTGCGCGGCGCCTGCGGTCGCCTGCCTGGAAGGCGCCGATGGCCGCCGCTGCCGGGCGCCGTGCGCGCTGTACGACGGCGCCTGCCCCGACGGCCAGGCCTGCGCGCCGCTCGAACCCGACGCGCCGGTCGGCGCCTGCGTGCCCGCGGGCCCGGGTGCCCCGCTGGCCCCCTGTGCCCAAGGCGCGGACTGCGCGTCGGGATGGTGCGTCGCGTCGTACCTCGACGGGCGCTGCGGACGGCCCTGCGCAAGCGATGCGCACTGCCCCTCCGGACGATGTGTGGATCTGGCCCGCGATCCCGCTGCACCCTTGTGGGTGTGTGCCCCCCTCTGCGCTGACGACGCCGACTGCGCGCCCCCGCTGCGGTGTCGTCGCGATCTCGAAGGGCGGGGGGCATGCTACTGACCCGGTCACGGCGCCTTCAGGCGCAAAGGATGGCGATTCTCCCATGAGCAGCTCTTCCCGCATCTCGTCGTCGATCACGCTCACCGCCGCGCTGCTCTGCGCGCTGATCGGCTGTGATGACAACTCCGGCAACCGCTCGCGGATGACCGAGGATGCGAGCAGCGAGGGCGGCATCGGCGGCGGCCGGCGCGACACCGGAAGCGACCGCGGCGCGCCAACCGACATGCGCCCCGACGCGCCGCCGACCATCGACGCCGCGGTCGATCAACAGATCATCGACATGCGCCCGCCCATGGATCGCGATGTGCCCGACATGCCCGACATGGCGCCGTCGCCGTGCCAGCAGAACGGCGCGGGCCAGTGCATCGATGCCTGCCCCGAAGGCATGCAATGCGACCCCGACTGCAGCCGCTGCGTGCCGCCCTGCCATGAGGAGAACGGCGCCTGCGTCGACCTTTGCCCCGAAGGCATGCGCTGCGACCGCTTCTGCGGCGGGTGCGCACGCCTGCCCAGCCCGAATTGCCGCCGCATCGACGAGAACGGCGACGGCGACTTCGACCTGTGCATCGACTCGTGCCCCGGCGAGCTGGTCTGCGATGCCGACTGCCTGGGCTGCGTGCCCCCGCCGCCCAATGGCTGCGGCTTCAGCCTCGACTCGCGCACCTGCTTCGACCTGTGCCCGCCGGGCCAGCAGTGCAACGGCGAGTGCGATGCCTGCCAGCCCATCGCCTGCGCGCTCGACGGCAACAACCAGTGCACCGGCGGCTGCCCGCGCGGCAGCGAGTGCGATCTGGCCTGCACGCAATGCACGCCCGAAGGCCCCCCGCCCGACCGGGGCTGCCTGTTGGCCGGCAACCGGTGCTTCGATGAATGCCTGCCCGGCTTCCAGTGCGCCGAAGACTGCTCGGGTTGCGACTTCGAGCCCGACCTGTGCACGCTGGAGAACGGCGTCTGCGATGACCGCTGCCCCGACAGCTTCCGCTGCGACGACGCCTGCGGCGCCTGCGTGCCCGAGCGCGACTGCAACCTCAACGGCCAGGGCATCTGCGTGGGCAACTGCCCCAACGGCCAGACCTGCGACGACGACTGCATGCAATGTGTGCCGTTCTGCGCCAATGTGGGCGGCGTCTGCCAGGACAACTGCCCGCTCGGCTCGGACTGCGACCAGAACTGCCAGCGCTGCGAGGCGGTGAGCTGCGACGTGCGCAACAACATCTGCCTCGACCGTTGCCCGCCCGGCCAGGCCTGCGACAACAACTGCGCCGCCTGCGGACCCGAGATGGTCGCCTGCCGCGCCCAGCAGGCCGTGCCGCCCGACCCGCCTTTCTGCAGCGACAACTGCGCCGCCGGCCTGGTCTGCGATCCCGATTGCGAGGGCTGCGTGCCGGCCTTGTGCAATCTGGACGCGGGCGTGTGCATCGACCGCTGCCCCGCCGGCCAGCAATGCGGGCCCGACTGCCGCCAGTGCGTGCCGCGCACGCCCGACTGCCGCGACCTGGGCGGCGACGTGTGCGTGGGTCGCTGCCCCAACGGCTCGGTGTGCAACGCCTTCTGCGAGTGCGGCCTGCCCATCGGCGTGGTCGCCGGCCGGGCCGATTGGCTCGATGCCATCGATGGCGGTCCCCGCGCGGCCGGCAGCACGCCGACCGTGCCGCGGATCATGTTCGGCGGCACGTTCAGCAAGAACGCGGTCACCCTGACCGCCGCGCACGCGGCCCTCGGTCGGCTGGAGCGCGAGGGCGAGGCGCTGGTCGAGACCCTGAGCGCCCGCGTCAGCGCGATGGCAGGTCGCCTCAACCGGTGGTTCCTTGAGATGGACCTGCAGGCCTCGGTCGCGACCGCGGGCTCGCTGTTCCGGTTCGTCCTGCCGCCGGGGGGCGAGCTTCTCGGCGCGCATCTCCTGTTGCGCGGGGTCTATTTCTGGGAGGGCGGCACCTGTTTCCTCTCGTCCGCCCATACCGATGCCCACATCGAGCGCCTGATCGAAGCGGTCCAGAGCAGTTTCCTGGAGATGCGCGCCGCCGGTTGGTGGACGGGTCGACAGGACGAGCCGCCCGGTCGAGGTGATGGCGCGGTCCAGCGCGTACCGGCGTTGGAGGGGCCGGCGCGGCTCTTCCTGCTCGATCGGCTGCTCGACGAGCGCCATGCCTGCAACCTCGCTGCCGGCTTCACGATCCCGGCGGCGGTCGACCCGCATCGCGTTCGCGCGGCGCTGGCGGTGCTCACCGCGCGACACCCGGCGCTGCGCACGGCTTTCGAGCAGCGCGGCGATGCCATCTGGGCGCAGATCTTCGACCGGATCGAGCCGGACTTCGAGGCCGTCGACCTGGCCAACGAAGAGCCAGGCGAGCGCTTCGCCGCGTTTGAGCGCCGCGCCCAGGCGCTCTTCGCCGAGCCTTTCGACCTGAGCCACGCGCCGCTCCTGCGGGTCCGCCTGTATCGCATGGGCGCCGATGAGAGCGGGCTGGCCTTTTCATGGCATCACAGCGTCGGCGATGGCTGGTCGGTGGCCGTGTTCCTCAGCGAGTTGACGGCGACCTATGCCGCGCTGTCGCAGGGGCTTCAGAGTCCGCCGACCGCGCCGGTCGGCTCGTTTGTCGACGTGCAACGCGCCGAGACCGATTGGCTTGCGAGCGAAGAGGCCAAAGACGCGCGCGGCTTCTGGCGGGCGCAGTTCGTCGGGCTCGAGCCGCTCCATCTGATGCCATCGCGCACGACTTCAGGGCACGGGCCTTCGGGCGCGGAGCACCGCATCGCGCTCGGCCCGGCGGCCTCGACCGGCCTCGACGCGCTGGCCCGCCGCGTCGGCTGCACGCCGGTGACGGCGCTGTTCGGCGCCCTTGGCCTCGCCTTGTCGCGCCAGAGCGGCCAGGACGAGTTCCCCGTCGCGCTGATCGCGCACGGCCGTGAAGACGCGGTGCGCCGCGACATGCTGGGCTTCTTCGCGCGCACGCTGCCACACCGCGTGCGCATCGTGGGCGATGAGTCCGTCGCCGCGTGGCTCGCGCGGTTGCGCGACGAGATGTGGGCGACCGTGGAGCATGGCCGGCTGCCGCTCGCCGAGATCATCGGGCGGTTCGACCACGCCGCCGGCCGCGGCGCGCGCCATCCGCTGTTGCGGGTTGCCTTCGAGGTCGGCGATGGTACATGGCATGACCGTCGCCTCTTCGGCGCGCCGCAAGGTGCCTTCGTTGGCACGCACCACGGCGCGCCCGCTGGCACCGCGAAGTTTGATCTCTCAGTCTCGCTGGTGCCGGGGGAGAGTGGCTATCACGGTGGCATCGAGTATCGGACAAGTCTCTACGATGAGGACTTCATCGCACGCCTTTGGCGTCAGGTGGAGACCGCGCTCATTGCCATGGCGGCTGACCCCGAACAGCGCGTCTCGGAGTTGCAGGTCATCAGCGCCGAAGAGAAGGCGCGGCTCGCCGAGTGGGGTGGCACCCGCCGACCCTTCCGCGACGAGGCATGCATTCACGCGCTGTTTGCCGAGCAGGTGCAGCGCACGCCGGATGCCATCGCGGTGGTCTGCGCGGGGGCGTCGTTGACCTATCGCGCGTTGTTCGACCGCGCCGAAGCGGTGGCCCGGCGCCTGCGCGCGTTGGGCGTCGGACCCGAGGCGCGGGTCGGCATCTACCTTGACCGTGCCATCGAGATGGTGGTGGGCATCGTGGGCATCCTGTCGGCGGGCGGCGCCTATGTGCCGCTCGATCCCATCCACCCCGAGTCTCGCCTGCGCACCATGGTCGACGACGCCGGGGTCCGCGTCCTGGTGACAAGTTCGACGATGAATGGGTCGTGGGCGGCCGATCTCGACGCGCTGCTGGTCGACCTGGTGGAGCCCGGCCCGGCGCCACGGGCCCATGGGCCCACGCCGGTGATGCCCGACAACCTGGCCTATGTCATCTACACCTCGGGCTCGACGGGCCGGCCCAAGGGATGCGGTGTCGCGCACCGGCAGGTCGCGCGGCTGCTCTCGGTCGCTGCGGCCGAGTTTCACTTCGGCGCGGGAGATGTCTGGACGCTTTTCCACTCGTTTGCCTTCGACTTCTCGGTCTGGGAGCTCTGGGGCGCGCTCTGCCTGGGCGGCCGCGTGGTCATCGTGCCCCACGCGATCAGCCGAGACCCGGTCGCTTTTGCCGCCCTGCTGCACGACGAGGGCGTCACGGTGCTCAACCAGACGCCGTCCGCTTTCGGGCAGCTCATCCGCGCCGTCGATCCAGACGAGGTTGGCCCGGCGCTGCGCTGGGTCATCTTCGGCGGCGAAGCCCTCGATCCGGCCATGCTCGCCCCATGGTTCGCCGCGCGCGGAGCATCGAAGCCCTGCCTCGTGAACATGTATGGCATCACCGAGACGACGGTGCATGTCACCCTGCGGCGCATGCGCCACGGCGACCGCGGCGCGCGCACGGCGAGCCCCATCGGAAGAGCCTTGCCCGACCTGAGCGTGCATGTCGTGCGCGACGACGGACATCCCGTGCCCATCGACGCGCCGGGCGAGATCTGCGTTGGCGGCGCGGGGGTCATCCGCGGCTACCTGGGCCGCCCGGGCCTGACCGCCGAGCGGTTCCGACCCGACCCGTTCGGCCCGCCGGGCAGCCGGCTCTATCGCACCGGCGACCGTGCGCGGTGGCGTGCCGATGGCGAGCTCGAGTTTCTGGGCCGCGTCGACCGCCAGGTCAAGGTGCGTGGCTTCCGCATCGAGCTGGGCGAGATCGAAGCGGCGCTGCGCGGGCACCCATCGGTGCGCGAATGCGTGGTGCTGACCCACGGCGATGACAGCGGCGACGCGGCGCTGGTCGCGTGGCTGGTCGGCGATGCCGCCTCGGTCGGCGCGCTGCGCAGTCATCTCGCCGAGTCATTGCCCGACTATATGATCCCATCGGCGTTTGTCTGGCTCGACGCTCTCCCGCTGACACCGAATGGCAAGATCGACCGCGCCGCGCTGCCATCGCCCGCGCTGGACCGCGAAGCGCTGTCGGCGGGTTTTGTGGCGCCGCGCACCGCCACCGAAGCAGCGCTCGCCGCCATTTGGGCCGAGGTGCTCGGCGTTGTTTCGGTCGGAGCGCAGGATGACTTCTTCGAGTTGGGCGGACACTCGCTGCGGGCGACGCAGGTCGCGAGCCGCATCGCTTCGTCGTTGGGCGTCGAGGTGCCGCTGCGAAGGCTGTTCGACGCGACGACGGTGGCGGCGCAGGCCCGGTTGGTCGAAGCCGCCACGAGCGCCGCGTTGCCGCCCATCGAGCGCGTCGCCCGCGAGACGAGACTGCCGCTGTCATTTGCGCAGGCGCGGATGCGCTTCCTCGA
>JAGQJJ010000239.1 GCA_020430675.1 Myxococcales bacterium | reverse complement strand
AGGTGGTTGGCCACCGAACGGCGCACATAGAGCGAGGGGTCGTCCTTGAGGCGCTCGATCAGGGCCAGCCCCGCCGACGGATCGGCGATCGCGCCGCGCAGTCGCTGCCCCCATGGCAGGCGCGGGCGGCTGCCCTCCGAGACCAGCCGGCGGATATGCGGGTCGGGGTCATCGGCCCACACGCCCAGCAAGGCATAGGCGCGCTCCGGTTCGCGCTCGATGAAGCCGCGCACCGCAAACTCGCCGGTGAAGCGCCGGGTCATCTCACGCAGGGCGCCGAACGCGGCGTCGAAGTGGTCGGCGCCGTATCGCGCGATGAAGCGCGTCAGCGGCCAGACGAGGAAGCCGCGCAACGGGCCGTCATCGAGCGACACATCGGGCGCCTCGGTCGGCACCGGCGCGCCAAGCGCGGCGACCAGCACCGCCGCGGCATCGGGGAACGGGCGCAAGAGATGCGCCGCGATGCCATCGGCGATGTGCTCGACGCGCGCGATCAGCTCGCGCTCGGCGAGGCCGGGCACGACGGCGGCGCTGAATTTGGGGGCGGCGAAATCGGGCGCGACGGCGGTGATCGCGGCGCCGATGCGCGCCACGGCGTGCGCGTCGAGGCGCTCTTTGAATTGGGCAGCCATGGCCCGCGGTTGTGCGGCACGGCCGGGTGGCCTGTCAACAGCCCCGGCGCATTCGTTCAGGGTCGACGGCGCCGCGCCCACTGACGGCGCCGGAAATGCTTGCCCGGGCCGGGCGATCCTGGTACACCGCCGCGGCTCGACAATCCACACGCGGTCCGAGCCCGGCTCCGGCGTGCCCCGCTGGGGTGGAGCCCGGCCAAGACGACCGCGGCGGCACAACAACGCGAGGAAGACTATGTCCGCCGTGACCATTCGCGAACTGCTCGAGGCCGGGGTTCACTTCGGCCACCAGACCGCCCGCTGGAATCCCCTCATGCGCCCCTACATCTACGGCGCGCGCAACGGGATTCACATCATCGACCTGCAGAAGTCGCAGCCCATGTTCGAGGCGGCCTTCAACTTTGTCGTCAGCATCGTCTCGCGCGGCGAGAGCGTGCTCTTCGTGGCGACCAAGAAGCAGGCCCAGGACATGGTGCGCACGCACGCGCTGCGCTGCGGCATGTACCACGTCACCCACCGCTGGCTCGGCGGCACGCTGACCAACTTCCGCACCATCAAGGGTTCGATCGATCGCCTGCGCACCATCGACCGCATGCTGACCGACGGCACCTCCGATCGCCTGACCAAGAAAGAGACCCTCAAGCTGTTCCGCGAGCGCGAGAAGCTTGAGGCCAACCTCGGCGGCGTGAAGAACATGGAGTCGCTGCCCGGCGCCGTGTTCATCATCGACACCGTCAAGGAGCACATCGCGGTCTCGGAAGCCCAGAAGCTGGGCATCAAGATCGTGGCCGTGGTCGACACCAACAGCGATCCGACGGGCATCGACTTCCCGGTGCCGGGCAACGACGACGCCATCCGCGCGGTCGAGCTGTTCACCAGCCGCATCGCCGACGCGGTGATCGAAGGCCGCAAGCTGCACAACGAGCGCTTCGGCGGTCAGGTCGAGGCGCAGATGGGTGGCGAGATCTCGCTCGGCCAGCACGAGGACGGCCCCGAGGTCGCCTTCAAGCCGGCCGGCATGGAGATGCCCGCGCCCGAAGCGAGCGCCTCGCCCGACATGCCCGAGCCCGACGACGAAGGCGGCGAAGACTGAGTCCCAAGCGCGCGCCCGATGGCGGGCGCGCCGCGGTTTGCACACGCAGCAAGGAGCGATCCGATGGCGATTTCGGCCAGCATGGTCAAAGAACTCCGCGAGAAGACCGGCGCGGGCATGATGGACTGCAAGAAGGCGCTCGTGGAGACCGACGGCGACTTCGAGAAGGCCGTCGAGTACCTCCAGAAGAAGAGCCTGGCCGCGGTCGGCAAGCGCGCGGACCGCGTGGCCGCTGAGGGTCAGGTCGGCGCCTATATCCACACCGGCGGCCGCATCGGGGCGCTGGTCGAGATCAACTGCGAGACCGACTTCGTCGCCATCGGCGAGAGCTTCCAGCAGCTCGTGCGCGACGTGGCGATGCACGTCGCCGCCGCCCGCCCCGAGTACCTCGACGCCAGCGAGGTGCCCGCCGACCTCATCGAGCGGCAGCGCGAGATCTTCCTCGCCCAGCTCGAAGACTCGGGCAAGCCGGCGAACATCCTGGGCCGCATCGTCGACGGCAAGATCAAGAAGTGGCTCTCGGAGGTCTGCCTGCTCGAGCAGGCCTTCGTGAAGGAGCCGGACAAGACCGTCGGCCAGTACGTGACCGAGGTCGCCGCGACCACCAAAGAGAACATTCGGGTTCGCCGCTTCACCTGCTTCGTGCTCGGTGAGGGCATCGAGAAGAAAGAATCCGACTTCGCCGCCGAGGTGGCCGCGGCCGCGGGCGTCTGAGCCCGATGAGCGCCGAAGAGCGGCTCGATCCGCGACTGCGCCGGTACCGGCGCGTGCTGTTGAAGCTGTCGGGCGAGGCGCTGATCGGTGACGGTCAGTACGGCATCTCGCCCGGGGTCATCGAGCGCATCGCCGGCGAGGTGCTCGAAGTGCGCCGGCTGGGCATCGAGATCGGCGTGGTCATCGGCGGCGGCAACATCTTCCGCGGCGTCGCCGGCGCGGCCCGCGGCATGGATCGCACCAGCGCCGATTACATGGGCATGCTGGCCACCGCGATCAACGCGCTCGCCCTGCAGGACGGCTTCGAGAAGGTCGGCCTGTACACCCGGGTGATGAGCGGCATCGAGATGCCCAAAGTGGCCGAGCCGTTCATCCGCCGCCGCGCCATCCGCCATCTGGAGAAGGGGCGGGTCGTCGTCTTCGCCGCCGGCACCGGCAACCCCTACTTCACCACCGACACCGCCGCCGCCCTGCGCGCCATGGAGGTCTCGGCCGACGTGCTGCTCAAGGCGACCAAGGTCGACGGGCTGTACGACGCCGATCCGATGAAGGTGCCCGACGCCAAGCGGTACGACGAAGTGACCCACGACGAGGTCCTCTCGCGCAATCTGCGGGTGATGGACGCCACCGCCATCAGCCTGTGCCGCGAGCACGACATGCCCATCGTGGTCTTCGATCTGACCGCACCGGGCAATATCGTGCGCGTCGCCCAGGGCGATCCGATCGGCACCCTCATCCACTGACGGTCCCGTTGCCCCCAGGCGGGCGGACCGGATATGGTCGGACCGTGGTCGATCTCGAATCCATCCTCAAGGTCGCCGTGCAAGGCGGGGCTTCAGACATCCATCTGAAGGCCGGCCTGCCGCCGCTCTTCCGCATCAACGGCGGACTGGTGCCGCTGCGCAACGGGCCGCGGCTGACGGGCGAGATCCTGCACGCGCTGTTCACGCGCATCGCCGAGCGGCAGCACGTCGATCAGCTCAGCCGCGATCGCGAGATCGACTTCGCTTATACGGCCGAGGCGCTGGGCCGCTTTCGGGTCAACGCCTTCTATCAGCGGCAGACGCTGGCGCTGGTGATGCGGGTGATCCCGTCCGAGGTCAAGAGCATCTCCGAGCTGGATCTGCCGCCCATTCTAGAGCGGATCGCGCTCGAACCGCGCGGCCTGGTTCTGGTGACCGGCGCCACCGGCTCGGGCAAGAGCACGACGCTGGCCGCCATGGTGGACCTCATCAACGAGACGCGCGCCGATCATATCCTCACCATCGAGGATCCGATCGAGTTCCTGTTCCGCGACCGGCGCAGCATCATCAATCAGCGCGAGGTGGGGCTCGATACGCGCACCTTCGCCTCGGCGCTGCGCGCGGCGCTGCGGCAGGATCCCGACGTGATCTTCGTCGGCGAGATGCGCGATGAAGAGACGATCGAGACGGCGATGACCGCCGCCGAGACCGGCCACCTGGTGCTGAGCACGCTGCACACCGTCGACGCGGTCGAGACCATCAACCGCATCATCGGCATCTTCCCGCCGCACCAGCACAAGCAGATCCGCGTCGCGCTGGCGGCGTCGATTCGGGCCATCATCAGCCAGCGATTGCTGCGCCGCGCCGATGGCCGCGGGCGCGTGGCGGCGATGGAGGTGCTGCTCGCCACCCACCGCGTGCGCGAGCTGCTGCAAGAGGAGGGGCGCTTGCTGGAGCTGCGCGAGACCATCGCCCAGGGCAACTCCAGCTATGGCATGCAGACCTTCGATCAGTCGCTGATGATGCTGCTGCGGCGCGGGCTGATCACCCGCGACGAGGCGCTGGCCAACTGCACGAACAAGGACGACTTTCTCCTGCGGCTCTCGGGGGTGCAGGGCACCTCTGATACACAGTGGGAGGGCTTTGAATGAGTCGGGCGCCCTTGGGGTTCGGGCTGGTTCTGGTCCTCTTGCTGCTCGCCGCGTCGGCCGCTGCCGAACCGCTGCGGGTGGTGATCGGCGATCTGGCCGGGCCCAAGGTGGGCCGCCGTGATTACATCGGCTTCCAGCGCGCGCTCAAGGGCCTGGGCGGCGTGCGCGTGCAGAGCACCAGCGGCTTCACCAAGCAGGCCAAGGCGATGCGCGTCGATGACCGCGTGCCGCAGGATCCGGCGGCGCTGGCCGAGGTCTGCGCCGTGCTGGAAGTCGACGTGGTCGTCTTCGGCACGCTGCTGCGGCCTTCGCCGGGGCAATGGCCCGACGCCGGGCCCAATGACCGCATGCTGGTCTTCTCGGTTTATGCCGGCAACGACGGCCGCTACATCGATGAGCGCCGCGTCGAGGTGCCCCGCGGCAAGCTGACGTCGGGCGTCTGGCGCGACTCGGCGGTGGCCATCGAGCCGCTGCTGTCGGAGGCGATGCGCCCGCCGCCGCCCCCGCCTCCGCCGATGGACTTCGCGCCGATCCCGGTCGACCCCGAGCCGGTGGTGGATTACACCCGCGAGACCGTCGAGCCCGAGACCCCGCGCGGTCCCTTCCCCTTCGTGCGCCTGCACGGCGGGCTGGCCCTGCTCTCGCGCACGTTCGACCTGACCGCACGCAAGGACTCGCCGCTCTTCAGCGACGGCGGCATTCAATACGAGTCGTCCATCGTGCCCGGCATCGCGCTCGACGCCGAGGTCTACCCGTTTGGCGGCGACAGCGAGGGTTTTGCGCGCGGCCTCGGGCTGGGGCTGCGGTTCGAGAAGGTCTTCTTGTCGACCGAGGCGTCGGTCACCGGGCCCGACGGCGAGGCCGAGGTCAAGACGCTCTCAACCAGTCACAGCCACCTGCTGGCGCGGCTGATCTACCTGTATGACTTCGCCTCAGGCATCGAGCTGGGCGGCCATTTCGGGCTGGGTTTTCTGTCGTTCGAGATTCAAGAGAACCCGGAATACAATGGTGTCAGCTACACTTACCTCGACGTGGGCCTGTCGGGCCGCGTCCCGCTCGGCACCCCGTATCTGGCGGTCGAGCTGCGCGGGTCGTGGCTGCCCTATGCCGGGGTGGGCGACACCGCCAAGGAGCTGGGCGGCGAGGTCTCGACCAGCGGCTATCGGGTGATGGGCGGGCTCGGCTCGCTGATGGGCGACCTGAGCCTGCTGCTTGGCGTCGAGTGGACGGCGCTGAGCAGCGAGATCACCGGCGAGGGGCGCGGGGGTCGCAAGGGCGAGTCGGCCACCGACCAGTTCCTCGGCCTGCGGTTGATGGGGGGGTATCGGTTCTGATGTTGCCCGCGACGCGCCAGATGCTCGAAGCGCAGCTCGCCGCGTTGGTGACGGCCGCCGGGCCCGATCGCGTGGCACATTTTCGCGGCAGGACGATGCCCGCGCGGCGCGCCGATCGGCTCTATCGGGCGCTGGTGAACCATGTGCCCTCCCCGCAGCGTCTGGCCCAGATCAGCGGCGCGCCGCTCGCCATGACGTCGGAGCCGCCGATGGCCATGCCGCCGCCGACGACTCGCATCGACCCCGCGGACCTGCCCGGCGCCGGTCCGCCGCCGACCACGCAGCTCGGGCCGCCGATGGGCCTGCCGGGGCCGACGACGCAGATCAACCCCGCCGATCTGGCCAGCGCCAACCCGCCGCCGACGACGCGGCTCGAGACCGCGATGGGCACCCCGGGGCCCACGACGCAGTTGAACGCGGCCGATCTGCCGTCGAGCGGGCCGCCGCCCACCACCGAGCTCGGGCCCCCGATGGGCACGCCGCCGCCGACGACGCGCATCAACCCCGCCGATCTGCCCGGCCAGCCGCCGCCGACCACGCAGCTCGTGCCGCCGAACGGCACGCCGCCGCCCACCACGAGGCTCGACGCACCGCGCGACCATCCGCCACCCACCACCCCGCTCAACGCGCCGCGCGCCGCGGCGCCTGAGGACATCGACGAGTCAGCCGTTGAAGGCAGCTCGGCGCTGTTGCCGCCGCCCAGTGAAGACGCGGCGCAGCGCCCGCCGCTGGGTTCGATTTCGGCGCCGCCGGTCTCGTTCCCCGCCGAAGAGGGCACCGGCGCCGCGTTCATGCTCTTCGGGCCGAGCGA
>JAGQJJ010000238.1 GCA_020430675.1 Myxococcales bacterium | reverse complement strand
GTGGATGTCAGACCGCCGCAGCGTGGGCAGAATGCCCACCAGCAGCACATCGGCGTTCACCTCGGCCGCGCCCGCCCGCACCTTGGCCACCAGCTCGTCAAGCTCGGCTTCCATCGCCGACAGGCAATTGCCGCCGAAGACCTGGGGCGACAGGTTCGCTTCGATGTTGTAGCGCGCGAGCTCGGTGGTCAGCCGCTCGTCGGGCACCCGGTCGAGCACGTCGAGCACGACCGGCGCGGCGTGGTGCTCGCGGTCGACCAGGAACATCTCCTGCTCGGCCCCGATGCGGCGCACGCCGGTCTCGAAGCGGTCGGTCTGCAGCAGCCGCTCCAGCGCCATCACGTCGTTGAGCATCGCTTTGGTGAAGCTCTTGCGCTGCTGTTCATCGAGGGGATTCACATTGTGTTCGCCCATCGTGCGCTCGCTGATTCGGCTGGAGTTTGCGGTCGCGGCGACGCCGCCGCCGCGCCGGTGTAGGCCGAACGGGGGCCTGATTTCAAGTTCTATCGGGTCTCGGCTACAACCCGGGCAAGGTGCGCACGAGGCGCAGGCCCACGGTGTCGCGGCGCACGATCATCAGATCGCCGTCGCGGCGGGCGGCGCGGGTGAGGCCCGCCCGCGAGCGGAAGGTGCCGCCGCGGGCGACATAGACCGCAAACGGGTCGAGCGGGCTGAGGAAGAGCGGATCGACCGCCGGGTCGCCGTGCTCGACGTAGAACTCACGGCGGTCCATCACCCACTCGCCCACATTGCCGTGCACGTCGAACAGACCCCAGGGGTTGGGCTGCTTCTGGGCCACGCGGCGCGGGCGGTTCTCCGAGTTGTCGACAAACCAGGCGTGCAGCGGCAGCGCGGCGGGGTCGTCGCCGAACCACCACAACGTCCACTCGCCGGCGCGGGCGGCGTACTCCCATTCGGTCTCGGTCGGCAGCCGCCAGCCGGGGCAGTCGAGGTCGACCGTGGCGTCGGTGCACTCGAAGTCACCGAGGCAGGCCACGTCATCGGGCAGGCAACCCGCGCCCGGCGTGCCCGCGCAGCCGACCAGGGCATAGCACTGCGGCAGGCGGCTCGCGACCGAGCGCGCATTGGCAAAAACCAGGGCGTCGAGCAGGCTGACCCGCTCGACCGGGCAGTCATCGCAAGCCGCGCGATGCGAGGGATCGGTGCCCATCACGGCGCGCCATTCGGCCTGGGTCACCTCGTGCGTGCTCATCAGGAAGGGCCGCGTGAGGATGGCCTGGTGCACCGGGGCTTCGATGAGCGAGTAGTCGAGATCGGGTGCGTCGTCGGCGCCGATGAACGCGGTGCCCGCCGGCACGCAGACGAAGCCTTCGGGCACGGCGGTGCCCACCCGGCAGCCATTGCACGGCGGGTCTTCGTCGATGCGATCGTCGCAGTCATCGTCGATGCCATCGCAGCGCCCGTCGGTCGCCGCGGGTTGGGCCGGCGCCGACTCGCAGAACAGCGCGTGCGCCTCGGGATCGCAGCGCACCGCGCCCGCGCGGCGGCAGGCGCCGACGCCGGTCAGGCAGGGCGTGCCTTGACCGTCGAAGGTCTCATCGATCGCGCCATCGCAGTCATTGTCGAGCCCGTCACAGGTGCGCTCGACCGCCTGATAACCCGGCACGGTGCGCAAATCGGGCAGGCCCAGGCCATCGACGCCGTTGCAGACCGCGCGCGTGCCGGCGCAGATGCCCGGCAACAGGGGCAGCGGCGGCGGATCGCCCTCGTCGACGACGCCATCGCAGTCATTGTCGATGCCATCGCAGAGGGTCTCGGTGGCTTCAAAGCCCTCCACCTCGGCCCAGTCGGGCGGATACCACCCCGGCGCGCGCGGCCCGCCCTCGCCCGCGTCGGCATCATCGGGCGGCTCGGACGCAAACGAACCCGAGTCACAGACCATCGGCGTCGTCGCGCAGATGCCTTCGCCGCCGACAAACGGCGGCGTCAGGCCCTCATCGATGCGCAGGTCGCAGTCATCATCTAGGCCATTGCACTCTTCGACCCCCACCGCGCAGCGCTCTTCGCAGCCATTGCCGGGCCGCCCGTCGCGATCGAAGCGATTGGCCTCGCAGACGGCGACCTGGCAGACCTGATCAACGCAGCGCCACTCGACGACGCCGTTCGACCGCGCGTAGCAGTTCTCGCGACAGCCGCCGCAATGCTGCGGGTCGGTGTTGATGTCGAAGTCCTCATCGATGCGGCCATCGCAGTCTTCGTCGCTGCCATTGCACTCTTCGGGCGCAGGCACGCAGGTCGGCGCCGTCTTGGCCGGACGCTCGGGGAAGACATCAACGCAGCCGGCGAGGCCGATCGCCAAGAGCAGCGCGGGCAGGCAGCGCATCGATCAGAAACGGCCCTGCACGCCGACGCTCTCGGGCCCGACCACCGGGGTCACCGCGCCGTCGTCGGTCAGCCAGATGACGCCCGCGGCCACGCCCAGCGCGGCGCCGATCGCGACGAAGCCATAGCCCGCGAGCCCAAAACCCGAGACCTTGCGCGCCGCTTCATCATGACGGCGCTTGGCTTTGGCTTCGGCCGGCGAGGCATAGGGCGTCTCGATGTACTCGGTGGCGGCGCTTTTGCGCTTGTCTTCGGCGTCGAGGGCCAGCAGCAAGAGGCCGCCGCCCATGCCCAGCGAGATCAGCGCCGTGGCGGCGAGGCCCAGGCTCAGATCGGCCGCGGGCTCCAGGGTCAGCGCAGCGCCGCCCTCGGTCGCCGGCGCCGCGCCGGGTGCGTCACCAGGCGCCTCGGCCGGGGCCTCGGCGGGCGGTTCGGCGTGAGCCGCTGGCGCCGCGCTCAGCAGCGCGGCAGCAAACAATGATCGGGCGGGCAGACGCATCGGCGGGAGCCTACCACAGCCCCCCGAACCGAAGGGAAATCGCGCGCGCCCCGCGACGCCTCAACCCAGCACCGCCCGCCGGCACACGACAACGTCACCCAGGTCTGCTACAACAATCGACCCTCGAGTTTCGGGAGTCCCCATGGCCGACGAACCCCTCACCCCCGACGAGCAGACCGCCATCGCCGATGAAGAGGCGCTGCTGCGCCGCGTGCAGGCCGAGCTCGCCAAAGTGATCGCCCGTCCGGCAGGCAGCTTCGACTTCGACGCCGAGCTGATCGCCCTGCGCGACCAGCTCGGCGAGACCGCCGCCGAGGACCACGCCATGCTCGTCGAGCACATGACGCGCCTCTCGGCCCTGCGCGCCGCCCAGGACCGCGAGTACGCCATGCTCGCCGACCCGCAAAATCCCTACTTCGCGCACCTGCGCCTGACCGACGTCAAAGACGGCGCGCCCCGCGTGCGCGACGTGCTGATCGGCCGCCGCGCCTTCATCGACAACCAGCGCGGCGTCAGCATCGTCGACTGGCGCAACTCGCCCATCAGCCGCATCTATTACTGCTACGAGCAGGGCGACGAATACGAGGAGCGCATCGCCGGCGCGCTGAAGACCGGGCGCGTCACGCTGCGCCGCACGCTGAACATCGCCGACGGCCGCCTCATGCGCATGCGCGAGGGCGAAGCGGTGCTGGTACGCGACGAAGCCGGTGACTGGCGCCGCCTGGCCGCCGAGCGCAGCCAGCTCGCCGGCGGCGTCGGCGTGGCCACCCGCGCGCCCAGCGATCGCCTCGGCCGCCACGGCGCCGACCAGCGCCTGCCCGAGATCACCGCGCTCATCGATCCCGAGCAGTTCCGCATCATCAGCGACCCGCGCACCGGCGTCGTTGTCGTGCGCGGCGGCGCCGGCACCGGCAAGACCACCATCGCCCTGCACCGCGTCGCCTTCCTGCACTTCACCGACCGCAAGCGCTTCAACGCAAAGCGCATGCTGGTCATCACGCCCGGCGAGGCGCTGCGCCGCTATGTCAGCAGCGTGCTTCCAGCGCTCGACGTGGGCGGCGTGCCCATCCGCACCTTCCCCGCCTGGGCCCGCGACAGTGTCAAGCGGCTCATCCCGGCGATGGCCGGCCGCGACCTGACCGACGACACCCCCAGCGGCGCGCGCCGGCTCAAGCGCCTGCCGATCATGGTGAAGCTGATCGAAGAGGCCGTGCAGGCGCAGGCCCGCGGCTTCGATGAGGTCTTCGCCGAAGCCGGTGGCCCCGCGCTGCTCGACGCCTGGGTGCGCCGCCGCAACCTGCATTCGGTGCCGCGGCTCGACGCGCTCGAACGCTGGCTGCGCGAGACGCCCGAAGGCCGCGACGTGCTCGATGAACACGGCGTGCTGGTCAAGCGGGCGCTCGAACGGGCCCGCGCCGAGCTGAGCGATCCGGTCGAGGTCTGGGCCGGCCTGATGACCGACCGCACGCAGCTCGGCGACGCCTTGACGCGCCACGGCGTGCCGTTTTCGGACTGGGAGCTGGAGCAACTGGTCGACGTCGTCGGCCGCCAGGCCGACGATCCCGAAGACCTGTCGCATATCGACCAGGACCGCCGCATGGGCGTCGACGGCTTCGACGTGCTCGAAGGCGACATCCGCGGCCACCTCGACGTGGACGACCTCGCCGCGCTGCTGCGGGTCTGCCAGCTTCAATACGGCCGCCTCGCCGGCCCATCGGGGCGCTCGCTCTCGTATGAACACATCATGGTCGACGAAGCGCAGGACCTGCCCCCGCTCTCGCTGGCCGTGCTCTGCGGCGCCGCGCGGCCCAAGACGCCGGTCACGCTCGCCGGCGACACCGCGCAACGGCTCAGCCTTGATACCGGCTTCGGCGACTGGAAAGAGCTGATCGGCCTGCTGCGCCTTGACGCCCACGTCCTGCCGCCGCTGGCCATCAGTTATCGCTCGACCCGTCAGGTCATGGCGCTCGCCCGTCATGTGCTCGGCCCGCTGGCCACCGAAGGCGCCGCCCGCGATGCGCGCGACGGCGCCCCGGTCGAGCTGTTGCGGTTCGACGAGACCGGAGAAGCCGTGGCCTTCCTCGCCGACGCCCTCAAGAGCCTGCGCACCCGCGAGCGGCGGTCAAGCGTGGCGCTCATCGCCCGCACGCCCGAGGTCGCCGACCTGTACTTTCAGGGCCTCGAACGCGCCGAGGTGCCCGCCCTGCGCCGCATTCGCCAGCAGGAATTCGACTTCACCCCGGGCATCGACGTGACCGACGTCTACCAGATCAAGGGCCTCGAATACGATTACGTGGTCCTGCTTGAGCCCACCGCGCGCCATTACCCCGACGCGCTCGAAGCGCGGCATCTGCTGCACGTCGCCGCGACGCGCGCCGCACACCAGCTCTGGCTCATCACCTCCGAGACGCCCTCGCCGCTGCTGCCCGCGGCGCTGCTCGAAGGCCGCGGCCTCGACGCTGACGACGGGGATGACCCATGAAGCCCTTGATTCTCTTGCTGATTCTCGTGACGCCGGCCGCGGCCAACGTGCCCGCCGCGTTTTTTGCCTGCGAGGGCGCCGACCCCGGTGATCCGTGCAATAAACCCGGCCCCGAGTATGGCGCCTGCGTGCTCGACACGCTGTGTACCGATGACCCCGACACCGAGGTCAACGAATGCCTGCTCTGCGTCGACCCCTGCTGGGCCGGCCTCGAAGCGGGCAGCTTCTGCGTGCGCTTCGATGGCCAGGACGGCATCTGCGCGCCGCAGGACCAGTGCACGACCGACCCCGACAAGTCGTTCGCCCAGTGCAATCGCTGCGTGCGGGGCGACATCGCGCGCACCGAGCCCGGCGAAGGCGGCTGCGCGGCGACGCCCGGTCGCGCCCGGGTCATCGTGCCCTGGCTGGCGCTGTTGCTCGTCGGCGCGCTGCAACTCCGACGGCGGCGCCAGCGTTGATGGTCACCGAGATCAAAACCGGCCGCTACACCGTGCGCGGCCGCTCGCTCGGCGGCATGTACACCGGCCTGCACGTTCCCGAGCTGGACGCGCTGTTCGACGCCGGCACCGCGCTGCGCACCGGTTGCAGCGCCAGCCGGCTGTTTCTCAGCCACGCCCACGTCGATCACATCGGCGCCCTGCCCGGCCTGCTTGGCATGCGCGACCTGGTCGGCGTGCGCAAGCCGCTGACGGTGCACCTGCCCGCCCCGCTCGCCGACGAGCTGCCCGACGCGCTCGCCGCCTACAGCCGCATGCACCGCTTCCCGCTGCAGGTTGAACTGGCCCCGATGCGCCCCGGCGACGAGCTGCAAATCCGCCGCGACCTGTGGGTGCGCGCCGTGCGCACCTTCCACCCGGTGCCGGCGCTCGGCTACGTCTTCTTCCAGCGCGTGCCCAAGCTGCGGCCTGAATTCCAGGATCTGCCCGGCCCCGAGATCGGCCGGCGTCGGCGCGCGGGCGAAGACCTGTTCGACATAGTCGAGCACGTCGAGCTGGCCTACGCCACCGACACCCTGCCTCGCGTGCTCGAAGCGTCCCCCGAGCTGCTCGACGCGCGCGTGCTGATCCTCGAGTGCACCTTCCTCGACGACCGCAAGCCCTACGAGAGCGTTCGAGCCGGTGCGCACGTCCATCTCGACGACCTGCGGGCGCGGGG